>NZ_JBOFRH010000433.1:0-10183 GCF_051650925.1 Plesiomonas sp. | reverse complement strand
GCCCGTTGGTAAAGCAGCCTGATACGGCTGAGCCGTGTAATCATTTTTACCGTCTGCATTATAATCCCTCCGGCTGATACTGTGCGGGTGTCTCTTTTGCTGTGGCAGTATGGCTGCGATGGCCTTTTAGTGCCGCACGGATACCGAAAAACAGCATAGCCAGTACCACACTGATAAACAGGGTGCTTAATCCGGCATTGACGTAGTCGTTAACGATCACCTGTTGCATCTGTTCGAGTGTTTTTGCAGGAGCCAGAATCTCGCCTTTTTCTGCTGCAGCCTGAAATTTATCGGCATGCGCCAAAAAGCCAATTCTTGGGTTTTCGCTGAAAATTTTCAGCCAGCCAGCATACAGGGTGGTAATCAGTACCCACGCGCAAGGCAGACCAGTGATCCACGCAAAACGGGCTTTTTTCATCTTAATCAGCACGGTAGTGCAGAGGATCAGCGCCATTGCAGCCAGCATTTGGTTGGCAATGCCGAACAGTGGCCACAGGGTATTGATACCGCCAAGCGGATCTATTACCCCTTGATACAGGAAATAGCCCCAACCACTGACGGCCAGTGTGGTTGCCAGCAAATTGGCCGGCAGCGAGTCAGTATTACCAAGCGGTTTAAAGAAACTGCCGAGCAGGTCCTGAATCATAAAGCGACAGACTCGGGTTCCGGCATCAATGGTAGTTAAAATAAACAGCGCTTCAAACAAAATGGCGAAGTGATACCAAAATGCCATCATCGTTTGCCCACCGAACACCTGCGATAAAATATGTGCCATACCTACCGCCAATGTTGGCGCACCGCCGGCACGAGATAGAATGGTTTGTTCTCCTACATCACGTGCCATTTGAGTCAGCATTTCCGGTGTGATCACAAACCCCCATTGGCTGATCACCCGAGCGGCTTCTTCAGCCGTTGTACCAATCAGTGCCGCTGGAGCATTCATGGCAAAATAGACCCCCGGTTCGAGTACACAGGCGGCAATCAGCGCCATCATGGCAACAAATGACTCCATCAGCATTGCGCCGTAGCCGATCATGCGGGTGTGTGATTCATTCTCAATCATTTTTGGGGTAGTGCCCGAAGCGACCAGTGAGTGGAAACCGGAAATGGCTCCGCAGGCAATAGTGATAAACAAAAAGGGGAATAAACTTCCGGCAAAGACCGGGCCGCTGCCATCAATAAAGCGGGTGATAGATGGCATTTGCAGATCGGGGGCAACAATCACAATACCTAATGCTAAACCGACAATGGTGCCGATCTTGAGGAAAGTAGAGAGATAATCACGCGGTGCAAGCAGTAACCACACCGGCAGTACCGAGGCAATGAAACCGTAAATAATCAGTGCCCAAGCCAGATCTTTTCCTTCCAGCATAAACCAACTGGCGATACTGCTTTGGGCAACATTTTCACCGTAGACAATTGAGAGCATCAGTAGGATAAAGCCGAGCACCGAGATCTCACCGATTTTGCCGGGGCGGATATAGCGCATATAAATGCCCATAAACAGCGCAATCGGAATTGTGGCGGCAATGGTAAATGTACCCCACGGGCTACCAACCAGTGCTTTCACCACGACCAGAGCGAGTACGGCCAATAAGATCACCATGATCATTAAGATCCCGATTGAGGCAATTGCACCGCCCACCGGCCCTATTTCGGCACGAATAATCTCACCGAGTGATTTTCCGTCACGGCGGGTAGAGATAAACAACACGATAAAATCTTGTACCGCACCGGCAAACATCACCCCAACTAAAATCCACAGAGTGCCCGGCAGATAGCCCATTTGTGCGGCTAATACGGGGCCAACGAGTGGGCCTGCACCGGCAATGGCGGCAAAATGGTGTCCAAATAGCACCCATTTATTGGTGGGAACATAATCTAACCCGTCATTGTGGCGCTTGGCTGGTGTTATGCGGCTGGCATCCAGTTCGAGTACTTTGCTGGCAATAAAGCGGCTATAAAAACGGTAGGCGATCAAGTAGCACGACACTGCGGCCACAATTAACCAGATGGCATTAACGGTCTCACCGCGATTGAGGGCGATAGTGGCAAAGGCCAGCGCGCCGATCAGGGCTACGGCGAGCCAGATTGCCCGCTCCTTTAGGGTTTGCATACACACTCCTTGTTGTTGCGTAGGGTATTACTTGTTGCAAAATGAGGTCAGCACCTTTCGGTGTGTTGGTTTTTAACGTTGCAATTTTGTAAACGTAATAGAGGAAAGACAAGCAGAGTTACGTTTTGATGGAAAACACTCAGATGGTGTATTTTTTCCACAGAATGTGCGGATATTTAGCCTTACTTAACCGGTTATGCAGGCTGAATCTGCGTTATATCGAGTTTTAAACGGTATGGGCTATTTTCCCGACGCTTTTCTGTTTCAAAGCCTTGTTGTATTTGTGATGAAGATCTTCTTTATCCCGCCAGATTATTTTCTTGTATGTGATTTTTGTGAACCTAATCGCTTATTTTTATTGCCGAAATTATCTATTTATGCGGCTTGCCGATACAGGGCTAGGCGAAAAATCTTGCGATAAAATCAAGCACAGGCAGAAACAGGGATTGGCATGAATACAATAACGTTTAATTTTGTAGAACGCTGGCTGGTCAATATTCGGTTATTACCGAAAATTGCACTGTTGATGGTCGGTAGTACTTTGCTTCTGCTCGGAAAGCAGCTCTTTGATGCCAATTTATTACAGCAAAGTTTACTGCTGTCGGCACAGCACAATGCAGAGCATCAGGCGGGTGTAACAGCGGTATTGCTGGATAATATGTATTCGACAGGGCAGGACGCAGCACTGTCTGGTGCGTTACAACCGTTGTCGGGGCAAGAAAACGGCGGTGTTTATGTGCTGACACCCAAGGGGCAGTTGTTGGGAAATACCCGTTTTCGTGATCGCGAAAGCTGGCAAAAAGCGGTAGGTGGTTTGTCGGCCGGTTGGGTGAGTGAGGGCAGTCAACAGACGTATCTGCTCAGCCACAATGGGTGGGTTATCGGGGTAGCGCTTGACCGGCAGTTTGCTGATCAGGCGTATCAGGATTTTCTACTACAGATACTCTGGCAAACCGCGGCAATGATTGTGTTGTTTATTGGTTTACTGGTCAGTGTTGTGCGGGTTATGCATAAGCAGATCAATTACTTAACGACCAATATTAATGCGATTGCCCACAAAGATCTGACCTCACCGATAGTGATGCCGTGTCGTGATGAGTTTGGCGATATGGCTCGGGTACTTGAGCAGACCCGTTTGAATTTACACAACATTGTGGAAACTCAAACCTCAACCTCACAGGAGTTAACCGCGATTGCTGAGATGATGTCAGTTGCGATGAGTGAAACCGGTGAGGCGACCAAAGAGGAGTTTGCTGAGATCGATCAGTTGGCCTCAGCAATGAGCGAGATGAGCTCTACTGTACAAAATGTAGCGCAAAATACGGAATTGGCCTCACAAGCGACCACTATCAGTGCCGAACAAGCCAAGCAAGGAGCGCAGTTTGTCGGACGAACTACCGAAGTGATCCGTCAGTTATCGGCAGATATTCGTGAATCGGCTCATGCGGTGAATCAGGTTGAGGAGCGGGTGGGTTCGATTGGCTCGGTAGTATCGACTATTCGAAGTATTTCTGAGCAGACGAATCTGCTGGCGTTGAATGCGGCGATTGAGGCTGCACGGGCAGGCGATCAGGGGCGCGGTTTTGCGGTTGTGGCCGATGAAGTTCGCCAGTTAGCTCAGCGCACCCAGAACGCAACAGTTGAAATTCAGGAGATGATTTCACAGCTGCAAGGCAGTGCGAGTCAGGCCGTTGAACTGATGGAGCAGAGTGTCACCGAAGCGGCAGAGGGAACGGAACAGATTATTCAGGCTGGTAGCGAGTTCAGTAAAATTGAGTCGAGTGTGCTCAGTATCAGTGAAATGAACTTTGAAATAGCTTCGGCCGCTCAGCAGCAAAGTGCGGTAGCGCAAGAGATGAGTAAAAACTTAAGCAATGTGCGTGAGCTGATCTCCGGTTCGGTAACGGTGATGACTGAACTGACTGAAACTGCCGATGCCATGCAGCAGCAGGCGGAAAAATTGCAATCAGAGATCGGTGAGTTTCGTTTTAAGCATGCGTAATGTTGCAGCGTAAAATACGTTGAGTGTAAAAAAGCCCCGTATTCATGGTGATGAAGCGGGGCTTTTTTGTTAGTTTAATCCCTCATTGACGTACTGTTTTTACCGGATTGGATGCCGCCATGCCCCTGACTTCCTCTGTTCTGCCCGCCACTGTGCTGAGTGATTTTTCTGCTGCTAGTCATGCGACTTGTGCGTTATTGCCTGAGCCATTGGCATATGGCGCACAACCGCTGTTGCAGCGCTTAGACCAATGCTTAAAACAGCACTTAGCGCGAGAACTAGAACAGGGTTTAGATCAGCAACTCGATGTGCAATCTAGCCATGTTGATGCCAAAGATCTGTTATCCGCCCTGACAACCTTGTCAGCATCCCATTCCGACTCAACGCTGACTGCGCTGGTTCAGTTGCTGGCACTGTCTGAATTTGCGGCAGAAACCTTACTGATGCAGCCGCAGTTGCTGGTTAGTTTGTGCCACGAGCCACCGGCTTACGGGCGTGAGCGGCAATATCCGGTATTGTTGAGTCAGGTGCTGGTCGGCGTGAATGATGAAGTGACATTCATGCGTGTACTGCGCCAGTTTCGGCGCGCAGAACTGACTCGTATTGCGTGGCTGCAAGTGGACGCGCGAATGGTGGTTGAGAGTACTGTACTGGCGGGTAGCAACCCGCACGATAATGCAGCTTTACAACAGTTGACTGAAAACAGCCTAACTCAGCTGAGTTTACTGGCCGAAGCTTTGATTGTGGGTGCTCGAGATTGGTTGTATCAGGCCGCTTGCCGTGAAATGGGTACGCCGTGCAACGCGCAGGGTGAACCGCAGCCATTGCTGATTTTGGGCATGGGAAAGCTTGGTGGTGGTGAGCTGAATTTCTCATCTGATATCGATTTGATTTTTGCCTATCCAGAAAACGGTGAAACACAAGGCGGACGACGATCACTGGCTAATGCCCAGTTTTTTACCCGCTTGGGGCAGCGGCTGATTAAAGCGCTTGATCACTCCACGGCGGAGGGGTTTGTGTATCGGGTAGATATGCGATTGCGCCCGTTTGGTGACAGTGGCCCGCTGGTGATGAGCTACGCGGCGCTGGAAGATTACTACCAAGAGCAGGGGCGCGATTGGGAGCGTTATGCGATGATCAAAGCGCGGCTGATGGGGGAAGATGGCAGCCGCTATGCGCAGGAGTTGAAACAGATGTTGCGGCCGTTTGTGTTCCGCCGTTACATCGATTTCAGCGTGATCCAATCACTGCGTAATATGAAAAGCATGATTGCGCGTGAGGTTCGGCGGCGTGGTTTGGTGGATAACATCAAACTCGGTGCGGGCGGAATTCGTGAAATTGAGTTTATTGCACAGGTCTTTCAGCTGATCCGTGGTGGCAGAGAACCGGCTTTGCAGGGGCGATCTTTGCTGCCGGCGCTACAGGCCAGTGCGGATCTGGGGCTATTAACTGTGGAGGATGCCGAGCAGTTACGCTGTGCGTATCTGTATCTGCGGCGGCTGGAAAATCTGTTGCAGGCAATTCGTGATGAGCAAACTCAGACGTTGCCGACACAGGATTTACCGACACAGGCACTTGATCGTGCTCGTTTGGCATGGGCAATGCATCATGATGATTGGTCGGCACTGGAGCAGACGCTTAACCGGCACACCAGCGCGGTGCGGCAGATTTTTAGCCAGTTAATCGGCGAAGAAGAGGATGAAAACCGCACTGCCGATGAGCATACTGCCAGTGAACATGAGCCACAGCATTATCTTGAGCTGTGGCTTGGTAATCTGTGCGATCCTGAAACCCGAGTGCTACTTTGTGCTGCGGGCGTTGCGATAGAGCAGCAGGATAAAGTGCAGCGCACAGTGGCAGATTTTCGCCGTGAAATGGATAAGCGAACGCTTGGTCCACGCGGGCGTGAAGTGCTTAATCGCCTGATGCCCCGTCTGCTGGAGGCTGTGTTGACACACCCGCAGGCTGCAGACCTGTTGCCGCGCATTATTCATCTGATGAGTAAAATCGCCACCCGCACTACCTACCTTGAGCTATTGGTTGAACATCGCGCAGCGTTGGGGCATTTGATTACTCTCTGTGCGGCCTCACCACTGGTGGCCGACCAACTGGCACAATACCCGATTTTGCTTGATGAGTTGTTAGACCCAAATACGCTGTATCAACCACTCTCTTTGCAGCACTATCCTGATGAACTGCGCCAGTATTTACTGCGTGTTCCTGAAGAGGATGAAGAGCAGCAGATGGAAGCACTGCGCCAGTTTAAACAGGCGCAGTTGCTGCGCATCGCGGCGGCAGATATTGCGGGAGTACTGCCATTGATGAAAGTCAGTGATCACCTAACCTATCTGGCGGAAGCGATCATTGAGGCAGTAGTACAGCAGGCATGGAGTCATGTCAGTGCCCGTTTTGGTGAGCCTGAGCACCTGCGTGAACGGGGAGGCCGCGGTTTTGCCGTCGTTGGTTACGGTAAGCTCGGTGGCTGGGAGCTCGGTTATGGCTCAGACCTTGATCTGGTCTTCTTGATTGATTGCCCACCCGAGGCTGTTACTCAGGGCGTTCGGCAAATTGATGGTCGCCAGTTTTATCTGCGTCTGGTGCAGCGGATTATGCATCTGTTTGGCACGCGTACCGGTTCGGGGGTTCTGTATGAAATTGATACCCGCTTACGCCCTTCCGGTGCGGCAGGCTTGCTGGTTAGCCCGTTAAGTGCGTTTCATGCCTATCAGCAGCAAGAAGCGTGGACGTGGGAGCATCAGGCGCTGACGCGCGCGCGTGTGGTGTACGGCGATCCGGCATTACGTGCCGGATTTACGCAGGTTAGGCAGGATATCTTATGTCGCTCGCGTAATGAACCGGCATTACGGCATGATGTGCTGACCATGCGGCATAAAATGCAGGATCATCTCTCTAGCCGCGATCTGACTTGGTTTGATTTGAAAGCCGATCCGGGTGGGATCACCGACATTGAGTTTATCGCCCAGTATCTGGTGCTTCGCTTTGCCGCAGCGCAGCCTGCTGTTACGCTCTGGTCTGATAATGTGCGAATTTTTGAACAGTTAGCCCGTTATGGTCTGATGCCTGCCGAAGAAGCGCGTGCTCTGACTGAGTGTTATTGCCATTTACGGGATGAAAATCACCGTTTGGCACTGCTACAACAAGCCGGAAAAGTCAGTGTGGCCGAATTTGTGGCTGAACGACAGCAGGTGTTGGCAAGTTGGAAAACGTGGCTTGCCGAACCTGAAAAATAGCATTCATAGCAGCAAGTGATATTTATAGTCATCATTTACAGTAACCACAAGGGCCTGATTATCAGGCCCTTGTGGTTTTCAGATAGGGTGAAAGGAGTGCACGGTGAAGGGCGTTTATTCACGTATTACGAATACAGTGAAGGCTCACCCTCTGGCCGTGTTTTAAAACGGCGATGCAGCCACATGTACTGGCCGGGTGCCCGTAAAATCTCCTGCTCAACGACCTGATTCATAAAGGCTGCTGCAGCCACTTCATCGTCCATCGGAAAGCCTGGTGTCGCGGGCTGAACCAGCAGGCGGTAACCGCTGTTATCCTGATTACGAATCGGGGCAAACGCGATAATCAGTGGATTGGCCGCTTGCATTAAAATACTGGTGCCAGTGGTAGTAGCGGCTTTTTCTACCGCAAATAATGGTGCAAAGACACTGCGGCGCGGGCCGTAATCATGGTCGGGGGCATACCACATCAATTCGCCTTGGCGCAGGGCACGAATCATTCCCTTGATATCTTTGCGATCGATCATGAATTTATTCGAGCGTAATCGGCCCCACGTTTGCAGCCAGTCGAGCAGCGCATTGTTATTGGCGCGGTATACGCCAACACCGGGGGTATAAGTCCCTAAAATTCGACCACCGAGTTCGAGTGTCAGGAAGTGAACACCAATCAGCAGTACCCCGCGCTTTTGGGCTTGTGCGGCATGAATGTGCTCTAAGCCTTCCACCTGAAAGATATGTCTTATCCGCCAGTCGGGCCAAAACCACGCCATACCGGTTTCCATAATGGCCATGCCTGTTGACACGAAATTTTCGCGTAAAATTTGCTGGCGAGCCTCATGGCTCATCTCCGGAAAGCAGAGTTCCAGATTGCGCTCAGCAATTTTTACCCGACGTTTTCCAACACGCATATACAGACGGCCAAGACCAAACCCGATTTTTCGGATCACTGAATAGGGGAGCAGGGTAACGAGAAACAGGGTGCTGATCCCCAACCACGTTAGCCAATAACGTGGATGAAAAAAGGCGGAGCGAAATTGAGTTTGAACCATGATGCACTTCATAATAAATAACGCAGACAGCTTAGTTTACCCTCATCTGTCGCACCTTGCATGTCTGTTATTTGCCCTTGTGATACACTCGGGCATCATTTGATTATTTTTTGCTGTCTGTGGAGCAAAGCATGAATGTGATGTTGCCTGATTACTCTCGCGCCGGTGTTTTAGTCGTAGGGGATATCATGTTAGATCGCTACTGGCATGGAGCAACCAACCGGATCTCGCCAGAAGCCCCCGTTCCTGTGGTTAAAGTTGAGCAAATTGAAGAGCGTCCGGGCGGCGCGGCTAACGTGGCAATGAATATTGCCTCGCTGGGTGCGCGCTCGCGCTTAGTTGGCCTTACGGGTGTGGATGATGCGGCAATGGCATTGTCGCAGGCGCTCAATGCGGTGGCGGTTGACTGTGATTTTGTTGCTGTACCAACCCATCCAACCATCACCAAATTGCGTATTTTATCGCGCAATCAGCAGTTGCTGCGGTTGGATTTCGAAGAGGGGTTTGATGATATCAACCCTCAACCGCTGTTTGATCGCATTGCCGCTGCGTTGCCGAATATCGGAGCGCTGGTGCTGTCGGATTATGCCAAAGGCGCGCTGAGTGCTGTACAGCCAATGATTCAACTGGCGCGTGCTGCTGGTGTTCCGGTATTGATTGATCCAAAGGGCAGCGATTTTGAGCGCTACCGTGGTGCAACCTTGCTGACACCGAATTTGTCAGAGTTTGAAGCAGTGGCTGGCCGTTGTAAGTCAGAGCAGGATATTGTTGATCGCGGTATGGAACTGCTGCGCCGCTTTGAACTAGAGGCGCTGCTGGTCACGCGTTCAGAAAACGGCATGACGCTGCTGCGTGAAGGGCATGAGCCGTTACATTTACCAACGCTGGCCCAAGAGGTGTTTGATGTGACCGGTGCGGGTGATACGGTGATCGGCACTTTGGCTGCTAGCCTTGCAGCCGGAAAATCGCTGGCGGAAGCTTGTTTTCTGGCAAACGCAGCGGCCGGAGTGGTTGTGGGCAAACTGGGTACGTCAACGTTATCACCGCTGGAGCTGGAAAATGCCATTCGAGGCCGTACCGACAGCGGTTTTGGTGTGATGACTGAACAGAACCTGAAAGCGGTGATGATACAGGCACGTCGCCGTGGCGAGCGGGTGGTGATGACCAACGGTTGCTTCGATATTCTGCATGCTGGCCATGTGTCGTATCTGGAGAACGCCCGCAAGCTCGGTGATCGGCTGATTGTGGCGGTCAATACTGATGCCTCGGTGCAGCGTTTGAAAGGTGAAAGCCGACCGGTGAACCCGTTGTCACAGCGTATGGCCGTACTTGCCGGTTTGGGCGCGGTTGACTGGGTAGTGCCGTTTGATGAAGATACACCGCAGCGTTTAATTGCCTCGGTATTGCCTGATTTGCTGGTTAAAGGTGGTGATTATCTGCCTGAGCAAATTGCAGGTGGTGCGGAGGTGATTGCGGCTGGTGGTGAGGTCAAAGTGTTGAATTTTGAAGATGGTTGTTCAACCAGTAACATTATTGCGGCAATCCGTAACGGACGCGGATAAGCGCGATACGCGGGTTGAGGTAGACGGGTTTGCGCGAATGCTCTAAGTGCGCTAAACCTGTTGTATCGGCAAATGAGCCGCATTTAGCCCACGGTTTTTGTTTTGTAATGACTGTTTTGTCATCACTCCAACGCCATCAGGCTTCCCTTTATGGGAAGCCTCTTTCTTGCGCACAAGGATGTGCCGTATATGTCTATCTTCTCACG
>NZ_JBOFRH010000432.1:0-1759 GCF_051650925.1 Plesiomonas sp. | reverse complement strand
AATTTTAGTCAGTTTCATCATAGTTCCAGTTTAGAGATAAAAAACAGCGCAGAAGCGATGCTGCGCCAAAAAAGACCACCTCGGCGTGATACCGCTGCGGTCAAAAACGTTGATGCAATCCCTAAGAGGGATTTATTAATTTTTTTATTTATATCCGCGATTATTTGTATCCGAGCCACGATAAGGATATCAGCATTGATGCATATCAATAATAAGTCAGCGTTGTTACTCATCCTCCACCATGCAATACGCAAAGCGGATAAACTTAATTTTATATTGAGGTTTAAATCAATCGTCGGCGCTTGATATACATCAGACAAATTGGCGCACTAACTGGTCGTTTTAATAATCAATTTAATTATTTCATTAAGCAAATAGATAAATTCGACAATAAACTGTCAAACCAAAACGCAAATAACGACAATATATTGACCAACCGAACTCAGAAAACAGCCAGAAAATAGAGCGTGCATTCAGCATGCAAATAGATTTCTCATTTTATTGGCATTTGAGCACAGGGGTAAATGGGCTGTCAATAAAGCTTAGATGACGTTTTCATTAATTCGTAATATTCACTAATCAAAATAGATTAAACACTCTAAATAGAACGCATTCAGATTAGCCTCTCTGAAATTAATCGCACAAATCTCGGTTTATTTGTCACCGAATTTGATTTTGCATACCTCTAATTAGGTACTGTTGAGTTAGATGTCTGAGTGTCGATTAAAATTATGCCAACTCCAAATTCAATACGCGCACCTGCCCCGGCATCATTTCGGCACTGACATCCAAGAAACGCACTTGAATGCCAAACTCATCATGTAGCGTATTGAGCCATGCCAGCAAACTGTTAAAACTGAGCGGGTTGATGCTCAGTTGAATGCTATCGTCTTTATTCACAATCCGCGTTACCACTATCTGGTGCTGCTGCGCACTTTCACTGATCACCTGTGCAAGTGAGCCTTGTGGGCGAGCGGGCCCCGCCTTAGGTTGTGCGTTGCGATGTGCCAGTATCTGCGGCTGTGCTACTTGCATGCGCGTTAGCAAGGTTTGCTGCTGCTGCAATTGACCGCGCTCGTGCTCTAACGCTTGCTGCAACGGTTGCCAAATGCCCCAGTAATATCCGCCCACCAGCAATGCAACACTGGCCAGGATCACGAGGCGTTTTTCACGCGCTGAGCGCGCCTGCCAATAAGGGGCCATCCGCAGCACTGCCATGCTGACCACTCGAGTATAAGCATGACGCAGTGAATCAAAGCCTGAACCCTGTGCCGCCATCCGCTCTGATAGGCGAGATAGATAACCGCGCATTAGGCTTTTCCTCCGCGTAAAATAAATTCGCCACTTACGCCACTGCTGCGGTTAACGCTGCTCTCTTGCGCCAGTGGGCTTAACTCCACCGAAAAGTGCGTTGCCAGCTGACGGCGCAGCGTATCAAAATCGGAAAAATTCCCTGCTCGCAACTTTAAACGCACCTCTTGGCGCGGCTGATCAAAGCGCAAGTTAAGTACACTCACTGGCGTAGCGAGCGCGGCGCTGTCTAATGCCTGCGCAATGGTCGGTAGCAACACCAATAACTCCTGCGTACTGCCCGCTGATTGCGTTTCGCGCAGCGCAGCGTTGAGTTGAGCGCGTAAATTGACGATCCGTTTTTGCTCAGGGAATAACTGGCGGAACAGCTGCTCAGCGGCCTGCCGCGCCTGCGCGCTTTGCTGCGCCACACTCCATAGCGCCACCGCTCGCTCAACGGTCAACAGTG
>NZ_JBOFRH010000431.1:0-1255 GCF_051650925.1 Plesiomonas sp. | reverse complement strand
TCCGCCAGTGCTTTGATGGCGATCGCGAAACGGAAGGCTACGATGGGGTGAAAATGCCCTATGCATTAGCGCGTAAATACCCGAATGGACCAATGGAGCTTGGATGGCATTATCTTTTTCCTGCCAGCCGCTTAAGTCGAGATCCGGAAAATCACGCACTTCGTAGGCATCATTTGGATGCCACCACATTACAAAAAGCGGTACGATTTGCGGCGCGTAAATTACAAATCACCAAGCCGGTAAGTTGCCATACGCTACGCCACTCATTCGCGACTCATCTGCTCGCACGCGGTGCGGATATCCGCACGGTGCAGGAGCAACTGGGCCATTCGGATGTGCGCACAACCCAGATCTATACGCACGTCTTACAACAAGGTGCCAGTGGCGTGCGCAGTCCATTTTCTGATTTGTAGTGTGGTTATTCGCGAGTGTGATTATTCGCGTTTTTGGGCGACAAGCCAGTGCTGAAGAGCAGAGAAACTGCTTCGAGTGACATGCTCTAAAGCTTGTTGTGTGCTTGATACTAGCGGATCGTTTTCCAGTTGCTGGCACAGGCTTGTTGCTTGCTGCATCGCTAAGCTCGCACAGCTACTTTTCAGTGTATGTGCCAGCTCAGAGATGGCTTTGCCATTTCCCTGCTCAAACTCTACTTGAATACGCTCCAATAACGGTAGGCTATGGGTTTCAAATAAAGATACCCATTTATGCAAGCGGGCGAAGCCAAATCGCTGATAGTCGTCTCGTAGCTGCTCCAGATTAAGTAAATCAGCTGTACTAACTTGCGCACATTTATCGATAACACGCTCTTCACGCGTATTTTTACCGCTTGGTTGCACTGCAACACTGGCTTGCAGATAGTGTTTCACTAATCGGCATAAGGTTTCTTGCTGTACGGGCTTTTGAATCAAACCACAAAATATATCGCTGATTTTGTCACCTAACGCCTTATCTAAGACATGCGCACTGAACGCGATCCGTGGGATCTGCGGGTAGCGCTCCGCCAACATCACCGCTAACTCAGCACCATCACAATCAGGTAAGGACAAATCCACCAGCATTCCATGCACATATGCAAATTCTCTTACCAAAACGGCTCTTGCTTGCGCGCCGTTTTCTGCCACCAACACCTGCGCACCACTGCTTTCCAGCATCTCGCACGAGATCTGGCGAATCAAGGCATTGTCTTCTATCAGCAATAAGCGCAGGCCATCAAGGGAGCAATCACGTTCACCGCTGTATTGCGCGGGTACCGACG
>NZ_JBOFRH010000430.1:0-4462 GCF_051650925.1 Plesiomonas sp. | reverse complement strand
CCTCAATCGGGCGAAGGTGCTTATCTGCCAAGGCCGCCTGTTCAACCTGTAAAGTGAGCAGCCCCTCTACCATTGCACGTAACGTTTTGCCGATCTCTTCGAGCATCTCATGCGCTTGCTGGCTGTCTTTAGTCTGTAGCCGCTGACCTAAACCGTGCATCAGCGGTGTGAGTGCCACATGATCAACATCATCCACGTCAGTTGATAGGGCATACGGATGATCAATGCTCGGCATATCAATGAATTCCTGATCCATGGTGTCCTCGATAGCTGAAAAAAGGGGTGCAGAGATAGCAGGTATTAACACCGAGTGTTCCGTTACCGGATGTTTGAGTAAGGCTGCCAACGAGCTCGCTTGCTCCCGTTCCAAAGCCTGTAATGGATCGCTTTGCCGTAAAGCATCACGCCCCTCAATAGGTGATTCAAGATCGCCGGCTAACCAGTTATCCAGTTCATCTGTTACATGATTTTCCAGAGTCTGCTCAATATTGGTTTTACTTCGCATAGCGCCGAGATACACACGCAAACGAAACGGGCCAACACACAGCTCATCACCCTGCTCCAAATACACTTTACGATGACGGCCAATGGGTGCTGTTGCGCCATTAATAAATGTCTGCCCACTTAAATCACTTAAACAAAAACGGCCATCATGCAGCTCAATACGAGCATGAGAGGGCAACACGGCCCCTAAACGATCAGTTAAACACCAGTCATCATGATCTGCGGCACCAAGCGTGCCGCCATATTGATCAAACCGATATTGCACTAATGAATGGCCATCGAGCTGTTCGCTATTTAGCACAACTAAAGAGAGTTGCTGGTTGATTCCGTTCATATTTACTCCTGCATGCAAATCGTCACATTGGGATTATGCGGGGGCAGCCCCAAAAAACTGCTCCATCCCAGCCGACAGCTTTGCTCATCACCCAACCGTAATCCGCAGGCTTGTTTATCACCAAAACTCAGGCACAGATCCCATGCCAACTGATCCCGCAAAATAAAAGAAACAAATTGAGCCAGCGGCTGAAAAAGCGAGCCATTAGGTAACAAGCTCAAAAATTGAGAAAAGCTCAGTTTGTTAATTTGCAAAAGAAACTTTCCGGCACAATCATTCACTGATGCCCCAAGGATCAAATCGTTACCCAAAACGGTATTCAGGTTTCCCAACCGATTTTGCTGCTCAGTATGAATTGCCACTTTACGTGGCTGCCAAGCCATTACCTTTACATCATCGAGATCAAAACAGTGAGAAATCAGCCCAGCTACAACCTGTGGAGAACGGCTTGGGCTGGCCAACATGCCAGCATAAGAGAGCATTTTGGCGCGATTAATGGGTAGATTTTCACGTACAGCCGAATTACTCAGCCCAACCAATGCAAACATCAGGCGGGAAAAACCATCATCACCATCATGTTGAAATCGCACGTGATAACGGTACTTACGCCAGCTACGATGCAACAACATCAGTAAACGGTGGTGAAAAAAATCTAAAAATAATCCAAGCTTCGGCGCTCCCTGCGCATAATCCCAAGCCAGTTCATCAAGGTAATACCCCGGCAGAGGTGATTGGCTGCCCTGTAACCCAAGAAATGCCACTTCTAACTGATGCCGACCCACAGAGTCTTGTTCAAGATTTAAGACATCACTAGCCGGAAACCCCAGTGAAGCGGCTGACGTAAAACGGATTTTTTCATGCTTAGGATGACAATCTGATAGTGCTTCTTGATCAATGCACTCCAAACGGCATAACAGCTCTACTAGCTGAAAAAAATTAAAGCTCGACGCATTATCAAACCGAATCACATCAGAGCGTGCTGACCTATCTGCACCGGCCATCGGTAGCACTCCTTGCTATCAAGATTAATCACCTCTAGCAGGTGAAATGCATTCACGCTGGCATATAAAGAGAAGAAATGTGCCAATACCGTGCTGAACAGATACAATTCGCCTTCACTGCCAAAAGCACTTTGTCGAAGAGACAAGACCGATTTAAGGCCGCGCACGGGCATACCTTGAACCAATCGGTCTACTGGCTGCGTCTCTATTTTTTCAATTCCTGCCAGCCGCTTACGCGATATCAGTTCCACCTGTTTATCCTGCAGCGCAGGAAAATCGTAGGTTCGCAGGATCTGTATTAATGCCTCTTTATGCAGCAAAGAGACGTAGTTCAGCGATAAGTTTGAGATCAATGCCCAGTGAAGACGACTATCCAATATCGGTCTTAACGGACGGGTAGGCCGCAGCAAATTTTTAAACGTAGCAAACGATGGCGAACTGCCGGTTGGAACACACACTGCACCAATCGGTAACTGTGAGGCTTTCTCACGATTAGTACAGGTTAGCGAGACTGAGATAGACTCATCAACGCCTTGCATTTCAGCTTCATCACTGCGTACAAACGAAAGTGAATAATCAAATCCACCACCACTGACGGCTTCACGTACCCGACTCCGGTAATACAGTGCTAATCGCCCATGCACTTGCTCGATCTGGTGCTGGAAACTTTCAAACGGCTGATAAACACGCACAGCTCCCCGTGAGCGGCCGGTGTACTCTTGAGCCCAACTCTCGACATTATTAATTGAAAAAATCTCAAAACTATCAGCATAACGATAACTGACTTTTAGCGGATATTCGGTTTGGCGACCGTTAAAACTAATCGGTTCACTGTCGTACGAAAACAGATTAATTGCTGGAACACAGTTGAGTAATAGTGAATCAGAACGAATATGAAGCCCTGCCGGTAGTGGCCTTTCAAAACAAAAATGCAGTGTAAATTGGCTCACTCGTGAAGTATGTAAAGACCAATTAGCATTTGAAAAGCCAAAAAAGAGGAAGCTTTCTGGAAAACAAAAAAATTCCTGTAAAATTCGATAACCAGAATAAACATTACTCGGGTACGGCAGCAATGCATCATGCGGTTCAAAACCAACCGGTTTTAATAGGGATGCAGGTTGTCTAACACGTTGACCATTAATTTCTAATTCAATATAGGCCAACTGGGTAGATAACCAATGGTATAGTTCATTTGCAGAGTAATTATCACCGCCAAGATAAAACCGCAATTTCTCTAACTGTAGTTCAGATACCGATAATGGAGTATGTGGCCGAATCTCTACCGAAATAGTCGAAAAATCATTACCACTTTGTGCGTTAATATCATAAATGTCTGCTGGATAAATCCATGTGTCATGGCATGTTTGAAAATGACACGTCACTTCATCAATAGGTAAACTGTCTAACTGAGAACCACGCTTGACCTGCGTAGGTTGCATAATTGCGCCGGGGATCACCGAAAACTGCATGATGGTCATACTGGGCACTGGGCGTAAGTAATTAGGCCACAATAGACTCAATAAGCCATGTGTTAGCTCTGGAAATTCATCTTCAATTTTTGCTCGCAAACTTCCCGTTAAAAAAGCAAACCCCTCCAGCAAACGCTCCACATCAGGGTCAGTAGTTTGTTCGGAAAGAAAGCGGGTTAAATCTGGGTGTTCACTTGCAAACTCACGGCCTTGCAAACGCAAATAAGCCAGTTCATCCTTGAAATATTGTTCCAACGGCATAAATTATCACACCATTTTATAATGTCGGTGGTTATCCATATGAATATTGAAAGATGTAACTTGTTCAATATTCTCCAACCGAACATATGCCGTCACCTGAAACGACATTTCGAGCGGGTTAGCCAGTACATCAGAAGGCCAGACATCAACATGCACAATACGAGGCTCATACTGACGAATACATTGCCTTATCGCTTCCCTAATACGTGCACGAATATCGGCGCTGCCTTGCGTTGCATCATTAAGATCAATAATTCCTAACTCTGGCGCACTACGACAGCTACCGGGCCGAGTATTAAGAATACAATCAAGATGCTTTTTCACCGATGCAATCAATACCTCAGCCTCTTTAGCTACTGAGGTAATTTCTGGCTTTTCGCGGATACGATCAAACAGGCTAGCTGTACTCTTCCGATCCCATAACATGAGAGAAGGCATACGGCTTATTCCTTATCCAAACGGCCGACAAGAGACAGTTCAAAACTAGCGCCCATGTATTTAAAGTGCGGTTTAACAGACATAACAACTTGATACCAACCTGTTTCCCCCGCTACATCCAGCACTTTAATCTGCGCAGCACGCAGTGGCCGACGGCTACGTACATCTGCAGGTGGGTTTTCCTGATCTGCAACATACTGCTTAACCCAACTATTTAGTTCACGCTCTAAGTCTTGACGCTCTTTCCAAGAGCCTATTTGCTCACGTTGTAATACTTTAATATAGTGTGCCAAACGATTAATGATGAACATATAAGGCAGCTGAGTACCTAATTTATAATTTGTTTCAGCTTCTTTACCGTCTTTGGTATTTGGAAATACTTTTGGTTTTTGTACTGAATTTGCTGAGAAAAATGCGGCATTATCACTGTCTTTACGCATAGTAAGAGTAATAAA
>NZ_JBOFRH010000429.1:0-4162 GCF_051650925.1 Plesiomonas sp. | reverse complement strand
ACCACAACAGCAAAACTGATTGTCATATGGCGTACAACAGAAGCGTTATTTTTTTTATCCATAAAATTCAACACCGCAAAGGGAAAAGGGCAACATCCAATGTTTATAGAAGGCCTATCGGCTGACTAAATTAGGTGTTGAATCATATCGGCAATGCGTGAGCTCTTTTTCGAGACAGATAACGAAATCATTGTGGTGTTGCAGGAGATGTGCATTTTTGTGACCACACGGATGCTTTCATCGCGGTATTTTCTTGTTTATCTGCGGTGTTATCTCGTTTATATATCACACATATTTTCAAAAACTGTTGAAGTTGCAGTACTATAGAATCAGCAAGCTAAGACATTGAGTTTTGAACTGCATGAAGGAGCATAAAACATGGCCGAAGAGACTATTTTCAGTAAAATTATCCGCCGTGAAATTCCGGCAGATGTGGTGTACCAAGATGAACTGGTTACCGCATTTCGTGATATCAGCCCGCAAGCCCCGACACATATCCTCATTGTGCCAAACCACCTAATCGCCACAACCAATGATGTTACGGTTGATGATGAAAAAGCACTGGGCCGCATGATCACTGCTGCCGCTAAAATTGCTGCCGCAGAAGGTATTGCTGATGACGGCTATCGTCTGATCATGAACTGTAACCGCCATGCTGGACAAGAAGTGTTCCACATTCATATGCACCTTGTAGGTGGCCGGGCACTCGGGCCGTTACTGAGTACTGCGGTGAATGCACGCTGATGCGCAGCTTGTGGGTCGCTTTCTGGCTGGTGGCGCTGGCCGGTACGACATTGGCCGGTTGTGCACCCGCTACCCGCGGTTTTAAAATAGATCAGCAACAGCAGGTTGTGGTGGCTGATGCTGATTCTAGCCGTGCCGTAGGCATTGAACGCATTCGTTCGGGGAAAAAAGCACAGCGGTTACATGTGCAGGTAGAGATAAAAAATCAGCACCAACAGGCTCAGTTACTTGAATACCGTTTTTACTGGTACAACGCACAAGGGCTAGAGATTGACCGTGATACCGCACCTTGGCACACCCTGACAGTACCCGCTAGTGGCATACACACCATCTATGCGGTGGCAGCAGAACCCAATGTGGAATATTTCCGGCTGTATGTGCGGACAAAAAAATAACCACGCTTCGAATAGGCAAGCATGCTGAATACTGATGACCCGATAGCACAAATTCTAGCGTTACCTTGCTGGCATAACCTGAAGGTGATATCCGTTGTGCCACTGGCCGGATTATCGGGCGGCAGTTTTCAGATCCGGCTTGAAAATAACCTGATATTGGTAGCTCGCAAGGGGGGCAACCCCGCGCGGCAACTGGGTATTTGCCGTAGTCAGGAGTCGCAAATCTTAACGCTACTGGCCGCCAATCCTGATACTGCACACCGAGCACCCGCACTATTTTATCATAGCCCGCAGTGGAGTATTTTAAGCTGGGTAGCTGGCGATATATGCCCTTCTGATTATTTGCAGCACCAGCAGGGCTTGCAGGCGTTGGCGGTTTGCCTTCAGTCGGTACATCAATCTTTATGCCACTGCGTACCCCAGCCAGAGGTTTCGGGTAACTTACCGTATTCAAAATGCTCTGAAATAACAGTACCTACTTTTAATATTAAGCAGCGCTTAGCGCTGTACTGGCAGAATATATCACCACAACGTAAAACACCGCTTTTGCAGCAGGCTTATCACACATTTTCAGTGCAAAATACGCCCCGTTTACAGATGCCGGTATTGGCACATCATGATTTGCATCCGGCCAATATGGTATTAACCCCGACAGGGTTAGCATTAATTGACTGGGAATATGCCGCTATCAATGCGCTTGCCTGCGAAATACTCTTATTGTGTGATGCAAACCAATTCAGTGCGCAACAGTTACAGCACTTCTTGCAATACTATTTGCCGGATCAAAAGACAAAAACCTTACTGTTTAGGGATATAGAGCGCTGGCGGCCATGGTGTCATTTTTTGACTCTGCTGTGGTTTGAAGTGCGTTTCCAACAAACCAGAGAACCGCAATATGCACAGTGGGCTGACCAGTACCAACACGCGTTAACCGCGCTAAAACCAAATACATAACCCCGTATTCTGCGATATTGCCAACAGCATCTGCTGAATACGGATGTTACGATACGCCATCTTCGCCCCTGACGCATAAGCGTTGGATATCGGCAATTGAAAAGGAGAAACACCGTGGGCCCAGTCATGCTTGATGTGCTCGGTTATGAGCTTGATGCGGAAGAACGTGAGATTTTGCGCCATCCGCTGGTGGGGGGCGTGATCTTTTTTGCCCGCAATTATCACGATCGGGCGCAGATGCAGGCGCTGGTAAAAGATATTCGCCAGACGGTGCAACGCCCGTTATTACTGGCAGTCGATCAAGAGGGCGGTCGCGTTCAGCGGTTCCGTGACGGTTTTACCCGTTTACCTGCCCCGCAAGCTTTTGCAGCACTCAATGAATGGCCACAGGCACTCTCACTGGCTTTTGACAGTGGCTGGATGATGGCCGCCGAGCTACTGGCGATGGACATTGACCTGAGTTTTGCACCTGTGCTGGATTTAGGACACCAGTGTGCGGCAATCGGCGATCGCGCATTTCATGATGATCCGAAAAAAGCGCTAGATTTAGCCCGCAGCTACATTGATGGCATGCACAGTGCAGGCATGAGTGTTACCGGTAAGCACTTTCCGGGGCACGGTGCAGTACTGGCCGATTCGCACAAAGAGACTCCGCGGGATAACCGCAGTAAAGCTGAGATCATGAACCATGATATGGCGTTATTCCGCCAGCTTAATCAGGAAGGGCGCTTAGATGCGGTCATGCCAGCGCATGTGATTTATACCGATTGTGACCCTCGTCCGGCCAGTGGATCTGAGTTTTGGCTCAAAGAGGTTCTGCGTAAACAGGTGAAATTTGATGGAGTGATTTTCTCTGACGATCTCTCCATGGAAGGCGCAGCGATTATGGGCAGTTATGCCGAGCGTGCTGAAGCTTCACTCAATGCCGGATGCGATATGCTGCTGGTCTGCAATAACCGACAGGGTGCAGTTGAAGTGCTTGATCGTCTGCCGCAGACGCATTCTGAGCGTATCGCACGCTTACTGCACAAACCAGCACCGGCACAGAGCGAATTAGAAGCGTCGGCTCGCTGGGTCAACTGTCATCATCAGTTGCAGGAGTTGGCAGTGCGCTGGCAAGCTCATAAAGAAAAACAACTGGCAAAATAGAATGGATTCCCCCATAGCGGCTCGCGTAGTGTCGTGCATGAAAGAGCACTACGCGAGCCTGCTTTTCCTGTTCATCCTGCTTAAGGAATAGACCATGATCATCTACTTACACGGTTTTGACTCCACCAGCCCGGGTAACCATGAGAAAATTTTGCAATTGCAATTTATTGATCCTGATGTGCGGTTTATCAGTTACAGCACCTTACACCCGCGCCACGATATGCAGCATTTGTTAAAAGAAGTGCACAAAGCTATCCAGCAAAGTGAGGATAAAGCCCCACTGATTTGCGGTGTTGGGCTGGGCGGATACTGGGCAGAACGGATTGGTTTTCTTTGCGGTATCCGCCAAGTTATGTTGAATCCTAACCTGCATCCTGAAAATAACATGGCGGATAAAATCGATCGGCCGGAAGAATATTTCGATATTGGAACCAAATGTGTAGAAAATTTCCGTAAAAAAAATACAGGAAATTGTTTGGTGATCCTTTCCACTCAGGATGAAGTATTGGATAATCAGGCTACTCAGGAAGAGCTGACAGAATTTTATAATATCGTCTGGGATGACACGCAATCCCATAAGTTTAAAAATATTTCCTCTCACCTTCAGCGCATTAAGGGGTTCAAACTGCAAGAATAACAGAGGCTTTACGCTCTATTTTTGCCCTTATCTGTCTGATCAGATAACGTATGTTTGAACGGTGGCCTTTGTGTGTTTGGTGTAAGTTTTTATCATTCTGACCAAAAAGTTGTAACGGGGGCTACGCCTTGAAAAGAATTATTGTTGTTGGCGGCGGTGCTGGTGGTCTTGAATTAGTGACCCGCATGGGTAACAAGCTCGGTCGTAAAGGCAAAGCAGAAATTACGCTGATTGATCGTAACCAGACACACCTGTGGAAGCCGTTGTTGCATGAAGTTGCAAC
>NZ_JBOFRH010000428.1:0-19527 GCF_051650925.1 Plesiomonas sp. | reverse complement strand
GGGCGCATTAGGGGGGCGAGCAGCACTTCGAGCAGGCGGATCACCCCAAATTCACTGAGTAATTGGCTCAAGGCTCCGGAGAGAACGGTGATCCCCATAATAAAAAGAATGGTGTTTAGCAGTAGCTGATGTGCGGTATTGAACAGGGTGTTGACCATTGCCGACAATCCCATCACATGGCCAAGATAGCCAAAAAGTAGCCCTAACATAGCAAGGACTAAAATCGGTTCAACCCACTGTTTTATTGATGATGCACGAAGGATTGCGCTGTTATCTGGGCTTTGCGTAGTCATTTCACACCCTAAGTAATTTTTAAGGCAGGAAGAATAGCGCTTTAGCGGGTATTGCGGCAATAAAAAAGCCCCGCTCAATGAGCGGGGCTTTCGTATGTGGCTCCTCCTGCAAGACTTGAACTTGCGACATACGGATTAACAGTCCGCCGTTCTACCGACTGAACTAAGGAGGAATTGAACACCTGTTTACCGTTTAGTGAACTCACCCAGTGAGGTTAAACGATCTCTGCCAGTGATTCACCAGCAGTGACGAGACATTCATCCCGAAACAGCGGGCGGAACTATAACCGCTTTACCTATCCCTGTCATCTTTTTTTTAAGTTATTTTGCAAAAAATGACATGTTTAGTCTGTATTTGATTACTTTTAATGCAGATTGCTCTGCGCTATCAGTTTAAATTGCGCAAAACTGTGGGCAGTAAGCAAGGCTTTGGTTTTTTTATCGTTCATTAAGGTGACAAATAGCTCATATAGCGCCATGGCTTCTTCGTATTCTGATTTGTTGATAGCCAGCAAGAAGATGACATGTGCTTTTTCACCTTTCCCCCACTCAATGCCTTGTGGTGATAATACAGTAAACACCGTGGTTTTATTTGCCAGTAATCCGAGTGAGTGTGGCAGAGCAATACCTTCACCCAACATGGTCGACAGAATATTCTCACGTTCAACCAGTGATGGGTAAAAATCTGAATTGACATATCCTTCGGTTTCGAGCTGTTTACACAACTGCATAAATAGCTGATCTTTCGTGGTCTCTTGCTGCAGAACACAAAAGTGCTGTTCGTGAAAAAAACGCTCGAGCACATACGGTTTAATGCGATCTTTTTGCATTAAGTGGCCGATCTCTTCGAGTTGGTAATCGCTTGGAAACAGGGTCAGTTGCACAACAGGTTTATCTTTTGCAGGCAGTGGCATGGCACTGATAACAAAATCCTCTTCAATGCAGGGTAAGCATTGATAATCACTCAGTGATTCCAGCCGTTTAATAACTAACTCTGGAAATTTACGCTTGATAATAGTTTGTAGCATTCGAGTGGTTGATTTACCCGAATCACACACCAGTAATGCTGTCGGATAGTGCTCGTATCCGATGTTATAATGCCGGACAAGCCCAACACCAATATGAATCACAATATACCCAATTTCATCTTCACTGATACGGTATGTGGTCTGTTTCTCCCATGCTGAAAGTGCCGATAAGGTGATATCGTATGCCAGTGGGTAATATTGTTTAATATGATCACGCAGCGGGTTTTGAATATCAATATGGTGCTGTAAGCGGGTGATCATACTGGTGGTGTGAACAATTAAGTCATGTTCAAGTTGAGTATCGTGGCGTAAGTCATAGTTGTAGTATTGGTTAATATAGTTCAATAAATGGCTAACTAGCTGTAAGTGTTCATCGTGCTCTGGAGCGAGATTGACGTTGTCATGATCTTTGCAGCGTGAAGCTATCTGAATACAGAGATAATCAATCTCAGCAGCGGTATTTAATCCGATTTTTTTGGCAATATCTTGTGCGGCAAGATAGGCCGCTGAATGAACCATACTGGCTGTGGGTTCTGATTTTTGTTGTAGTGTATAGCCAGCCTGATGGCGAATAACAGCCGCTAAACAGTAAATAGAGATATATTTTTCACCTTCAAGCCCTGTTTTTATTTTGTGAAAGTTGCACCGCGTTTTAACGGTATCGAATATTTGTAGTGTAGAGAGGTGAGCAATATTGTGTTCAATAAACTCATTTTTAAATGAACCCTCTTCACATTCAGAGAAAAGGGCATTGGCTAAACAGGCCCGTACGGATTCTTCTTTACCAAATAAAGACATACCGTGTTTTGCTTTGCTCTCTATGGTGAGGTGGTATTTTTCAATGGTCGCCCGTATTTCTAATAGATCGTTTTGCAATGCGCCTCGGCTGATAAACCAGTTATCGGCAATTTCATTCAGCTTTATATAGTCATGATTAATCAAAAATAGAATGAGCAGACATTTTATCCGCTCTTGGGCCGTTCTGGGCGTTAAACTGTGCCGAGTGCCTTGCGTTAAAAATTGCTGATATTTATCTGCGTGTGTAATTTGCAGTTGATAACCTTTCCCTCGTAAATGAATAAACTCAGCACCCTGATCGGCAAGTATATCATTGAGTGTATTGATGTCACTGCGTACCGTTCTGGTTGATACATCAAGCAGTTCTGATAATGCCTCTTGGGGTAATGTCCGGTCTTGCAGGTGATTAAAAATATCATTTAATCGTTGATGTGAAAAATAAGGCATTTTGTTATCTCGTGGGTTCACTACAGTGTGTAAGCCATTCAGAGTGTGATCTTGATAGCAGATAATGACGCTATTTTTGTATCAAGTTATCGGAAATTTAGCTTCTCACTGCATCTTAATATTTGGAAAGTTTTATAGAATCTATTTGTTTCTCCCAAATTTTAAAGCATACAAGGCAAAAAGTGTGAGTCAGGTCAATCTCGATAGGGTGATTTCCAGTTTTAACTGGAAAAAGAGGAAATATACCCATTCAACAATGTGCGTTAGGGTAACGGCATTGATAACCATCGAGATAAGGACATTAAACTTTGCTAACTGATGAGAATGTTTCTGTTCATGATGATGCTAATTTTTTGCAGGAAATTGACCAGCAAACACAATTAACACTGCTGCAAATTGGCAATATGCTGAATAAGCACGGTATTTGTCAGGATGACGTGCAAAAGCAAATGCTGGCATCACATATTAAAGCCATGGTGCGCAGATCAAAAACCGGTGAGCCTTTGCCTGATATTGATCTCTCGCTATTTGATGAAATTTCGGCATTTTCATTAGCACGGGCAAAAGAGGTGGTCGCGCTATTTGATAATTTAGCCTTTGAAGAAGCACATCTCCTTTCGGTTCATTTTGAAGTTGCAAAAGAAAATGAATTAAGCACAGTGAATGAGGGCGTATAAAATGATTAAAGTTGTGATTGGTGATCGTTTAGGTAAAGGGCAAAAAGTGGGTGCAGGTGTTGAAACTGCCGGTGCACAAGTGGTTGTTATTCCAGGTATGGCTGCCGATATGAAGCTGGGTGATACGATGCACCGCGAGCAGGCTGATTTGGGTATTTCATTTTGTGGCAGTGGTGGTGCTGGGGCCATTACCGCACAAACTAAATATGGCTATAAATCACGTTACGGCATGCGTTCAATTGAAGAAGGCGTGACTGCGATTAATGAAGGGTGTACGGTATTGGGTTTTGGTTTTATGGATAAAGAAGAGCTGGGCCAAAAATTGGTGGAAGCTTTCGTTAAAAAACACGGTATTGCTTAAATGAAAGAACAATTTACCTCAACAGTCACAGTCAGCGGGAAAGGAAACACAAAGCAAAGTGCATTTGCCGCTGCACTGAGTCAGGTTCAAAATAAAATGTTAAAGGAGTCATCGCAGGTTCTTTTACGGATTGAACCTGTTGATGTCACTATTATCAACGCAACTCATCGTACGATCACCGATAAATTTTTGTTTTTCTTTTTATCACGCCGTAAAGATGAATTCTCGGTGACATTAGATGTTAAGGTAAATGTTTCTACTGTTGATCCAGAGAAAATAACATTCACGAACATAAAATAATATGCACATCTCTTTAATAAGGGGAGCACAATGTTCTTAGCTATATTGCTTAAATCGCTAATTATTGGCGGCCTGGTCGGGGTTGGATTAGGTGCCGGTGCAGCGCGAATGTTTCATGCTCCAACCGTTCAGGGTATGGGCGCATTCAGAACCTTAGGTGAATTAAATTCGTGTGAAGGCGATCCTGCATCACACTTCTCTTTTGGTTTGGGTTTTTTCTTTAATGCATGGGCGTCTACTGTAGCTGCCGGTGCTTTTACCCAAGATGTTGACCACCGTATTATTCCGCATTGGGGTGTTTCTGCGCTGTTAATTAAAGATCGTAATGTGGCTACCACATTGCATGATCCGAAAAAAATGGCCATTGCTTGCGGTATTATTGGTGCAATTGTTGTGGCCTTTTTAAATTCAACCGCATCAGCTGTACCGGCTTCACTGCAAGTCACCGCCGTTAAAGTATTAGTGCCGGCAGCTAATTTGCTAGTGAATACCGTGATGCCCGTTATTTTCTGGTTGGCCGCGATTGAAGCAGGAAAACGCTCTGGTTTTTGGGCGACTATTTTTGGTGGCTTAGCACAACTGATTATGGGTAACGCCGTACCGGGCTTGGTGTTGGGTATTCTCATTGGTAAAGGCGTTGAAGAGGCTGGCTGGAATAAAATCACAAAAAGCATGTTGACTGCCGTTATTGTTCTGTTTGCCTTAAGTGCTTTCTTCCGTGGATTTGATATGCAATTACTCAGCTCTTTCCAGCTTGATATTCCAATGTGGCTTGATCAACTTCATCTTAGCATTAGTGGTAAATAAACCGTCAGGCGAGATATTGCATTGAGCAATGCGCACATCACTCAAAAACAGGTGCAGTAATTAAGTAGGAAACTATTATGGATGAGAGTATAAAAAATAATTTCTGGTACGCAGACTGGTCATTCCCTATTTTTGTTGGATTATTATCATCAGGCGTTTTTGCCGGAACACATATGTATTATGTCTACGGTATGGGCGCATTTAACGAAGTCGCATTTGTTTCTATGCTGCGTGCAGGTATGGATACCGGTGTTTATGGTGCAGTTGCCGCATTTGGTGCCAGTTTTCTCTTTGCGCGTATTATTGAAGGCTCATTAGTCGGTATTCTTGATATCGGTGGGGCGATTCAAACCGGTATTGGCTTGGGTGTTCCCGCATTATTACTGGGTGCAGGTATTGTTTTTCCGGTTGAAAACTTTGCTGCATCACTGGTTACCGGTTTTGCACTGGGCGTTGCAGTCGGGCTTATTATCACCACCACCCGTAAATTTACCATCAATCAAAGTAACTCAACTTATGGTGCGGATGTCATGATGGGCGCAGGTAACTCTTCAGGCCGTTTTCTTGGCCCTTTGATTATCTTGTCAGCCATGACCGCCTCAATTCCGATTGGTATCGGCTCATTATTAGGTGCACTGGGCTTTTATGTCTGGAATAAACCTATTACCGGTGGCGCTATTTTAGGTGCAATGTTACTCGGTGCTTTCTTTCCTGTATCACTGTAGTAGGCATAATTTAACTGGCTGTTATTAATATCAGGCGCTGTTTTTAGCAGATAAACAGCGCACAAGGGAAAGGTGAGCATTGTGAATAGCTATGATTTAATTCTTCGCCGTGGCCGCACGGTTGACGGGCAATTACTGGATATTGCCGTTCAAGCCGGAAAAATTGCCCTTGTCGGTACTGTGCCATCAACGGCCAGTGCACAGGTTGAGCATGATCTGCAAGGCCAAGTTTACGTGAGCGCCGGCTGGATAGATCTGCATGTTCACTGTTATCCACACTCCCCGATTTATAATGACGAGCCCGATAAAGTAGGCATTGCCTGCGGTGTGACCACCGTTGTTGATGCTGGTAGTGCTGGCGCAGATGATATTGATGACTTTTACCGTCTGACTCGGCAAGCCAAAACCGAGGTTAAAGCCTTACTGAATGTCTCTCGTATTGGCTTGCTGCGGCAAAATGAGCTGGCCCAACTCGATGATATCAATGAACAAGCCGCGCATTCAGCCATCACTCAACACCCTGATTTTATTGTGGGATTAAAAGCCCGTATGAGCAGCAGTGTGGTTGAGCATAACGGCATTACTCCGTTGCTCATGGCAAAAAAAATCCAACGGCAACACCCGCATTTACCGCTGATGGTGCATGTCGGCAATAACCCGCCTACGCTGGATGATATCGCTGACTTGCTAGATAAAGGCGATATTATTACCCACTGCTACAACGGAAAACCAAACCGTATTCTAAATACGCAGGGGCAGTTGAAACCCTCTGTACAGCAAGCACTGGAGCGCGGCGTGCACCTTGATGTTGGGCATGGCAGTGCTAGTTTCAGTTTTGCCGTTGCCGAGCAAGCCATCAAACAAGGCATACTTCCCCATACCATTAGCTCTGATATTTACTGCCGTAACCGTATTCAGGGGCCGGTATTTGGGCTGGCTCATATCCTATCAAAATTCTTAGCCATTGGGCTTACCCTGCCACAGGTGATTGCCTGTGTGACTCAGCATGCAGCAGATGTACTGCATTTTGACCAGAAAGGGGCATTAGAAATTGGGTTTGATGCTGATTTAACCCTGTTTGAACTGCTCGAACAGCCCTCATTTTTTGTCGATGCAGAACAACAGCAGAAACGTGGTGCATTACGCATTGCCCCAGTAGCGGCTGTTCGCGCAGGTGAAATATTTATAACCGAAGAAGGAGAAGCACACGATGTCTTCTGTTTATAACCAATATAACGTTAAACCGGTCATCAATGCTTCCGGCAGAATGACCGCACTCGGTGTTTCAACCCCCTCAGCCACAGTTGCCCAGCGTGTTGATTTTGGTTTAAACCACTATTTTGAGATTAAAGATTTGGTGGATAAAACCGGTGCTTACATTGCGGATATGCTGAAGGTAGAAGATGCCGTTGTGGTCTCGTGTGCCTCGGCCGGATTAGCGCAATCTGTTGCCGCGATGATTGTGCGTGGTGATCGCTACCGGTTGGAGAATCTGCATGCGCACAGCCACCCTGTGCCAAGTGATATCGTGCTACCAAAAGGGCATAACGTCAATTTTGGCGCGCCGGTAGGCACTATGATCACGTTGGGGGGCGGGCGAATTGTTGAAGCCGGTTATGCCAATGAGTGTTCGGCAGAGCAGCTTGCTGCTGCCATTACGCCGAATACCGCCGCGATTGTGTACATCAAATCACACCACTGTGTGCAAAAAAGTATTCTGTCGGTAGAGCAGGCTGTCAGTGTTGCTCGTCAGCATAATCTTCCACTGATTGTTGATGCCGCCGCAGAAGAAGATTTGCAACTGTACTATCAGTTAGGGGCAGATCTGGTCATTTACAGTGGAGCAAAAGCCATTGAAGGCCCGACAAGCGGTTTAGTGTTGGGAAAGAAACAGTATATCAACTGGGTTAAACAGCAGTCAGCCGGTATCGGCAGAGCCATGAAAGTGGGAAAAGAGGGCGTTCTTGGCCTGACTTTAGCCATTGAAGAGTATTTGCAGCGCGAAAAAGAGAGCGGACAGCAGATGCTGGAAAAAATGGCTGATTTTATCACCCAGCTTAACACCCTGACGGGCGTGAACGCCAAACCGGTATGGGATAGCGCAGGGCGTGATATCGCCCGTACTGAGATTGGCTTTGATCCTGCACTCACGGGTATTAGCACGCCTGACATTGTCAGCCGCATGCAGCAACACACCCCAGCCATTTACTGCCGTGCGTACCGCATGAACGAAAACAAAATTGAAATGGATGTGCGCAGCGTACAGCAATCTGAACTTGCGCAAATTTTTGCTGTTATTCAGCAGATCCTCTTGTCAGTACAAGGAGCATAAAGCATGCAACTCACCCCGAATTTTTACCGTAACCGTGTATGCCTAAATGTACTGGCCGGTTCAAAGCAAAATGCCCAAGAGGTCTATCAGGCCGCGCAAGGGCACGTGTTAGTCGGCGTACTCTCGAAAAATTATGCCGATATTGATAGTGCGGTAGCCGATATGCGTGACTATGCCGGATTGATCAACAATGCACTCTCCATTGGTTTAGGCGCTGGTGATCCAAAGCAATCAGCAATGGTGTCAGAGCTGGCCGGCATTTTACAGCCGCAGCACGTTAATCAAGTGTTTACGGGGGTGGCAACTAGCCGTGCACTGCTGCGTCAGTCACAAACTGTCGTGAACGGTTTGGTTTCACCAACGGGTAAAATGGGTTGGGTAAATATCTCAACTGGCCCACGCAGTTGTGAATTTACCCCCGCCGTCGTTCCCGTTGATACCGCCATTGCCATGTTGCAGGATATGGGGGGCAGCTCGATTAAATATTTCCCGATGGGCGGTTTGGCGCACCGTGACGAGTACCAGTATGTAGCAGAGGCTTGCGCGCGCAATCAGTTTGCACTTGAGCCAACCGGTGGGATTGATCTGGATAATTTTGAAGAGATTGTACAGATAGCACTTGATGCCGGCGTTGAAAAAATCATCCCACATATTTACAGCTCTATCATTGATAAGGCCAGCGGGCAGACCCGTCCGCAAGATGTTGCTACTTTGCTGCAAATTACCCAGCGGATTGTCGGTTAATCCCATTAAGCGCACTGAGTAGGCCGTTCGCGAACTATTGTGTACGCAAAATGGTTTTCCGCACAACAAAAAGCCCTGCTAAAAAATAGCAGGGCTTTTTGTTTGCAGGTTATGTGCGATGGCATGTAACTACCGTTACACAATCCGCCCGCGGTAACCTTTTTGTGCCGTGTTAACCTTATACAGATAATTTCGCGCCTGTGCTGACGGGTGTTTAGTCGTCAGAATATTGTACATTTCATCTGGGCTAAGGTTGTTGATGATATCAACCGCTTTTTGCTTATCTTGTGAGAACACCCGCAGTACCGCACCCGCACCACCGTTATAGGCTGAGATCATCGCGTAGCGGCGTGAGGTTGGGTTACGAATTTGCCCCAAATAATTGGTCTGTAAAATATGCAGATATGCCGTACCGGTATCGATATTTTTTTCTGGATCAAACAGATAATCACGGCTCGGAGAGCCATCTTGATTTTTTACCAGCCGGTAAACATCCCGCCCAGCAGTGGTTTGTACCACCTGCATCAACCCTAACGCATTCGCTGAGCTGACCGCATACGGGTTAAAACTTGACTCAATTTGCATGATAGCCAGAATCAGGCTCTCATCCACATTATAATTCTTTGATGCTTTTCGTACGATATGGATATATTTTTTTGCCCGATAATTCAGATGATTAGCAATCATCGGTACTTCCAAATACCACACCGTTTGATTACCGATAGCCCGGCTTTTTAGCTGAGTACGCAATAGCACATCAGCAAAGCGCTCGGCACGCCAAGGGGTTGCAATCGGTTTTTTCTCATCATCGAGCACCTGCCCGGTTAAAAACGGATGCTTACTGATAGGTACATCGCTGTCAGAGAACAGATCGATACCGGTTGGATCTTCACCCATTAATAACGTGTGAACCAGCGCATTTTTTAGCTTATCTTGCGGATTACGGGTAGAGATAGTCTCAACAATGACCGAGCCTTTTTCAAAATCGATATGGCTGCGGGTTTGGTAATGGTCGGTATATTTCACGTAATCTTTACGGGTTGCGACCAGCATCTCATTGAGGCCCCAGAGGTCTTCAATATTGGCCGCAAATTGCCCCATAAAAATATCAAAACCATTGGTATCTTTTACGTAAAGATCTGGGTTCTCTTTTGGCTTACTGCCACAAGAGGCCAGTAACGGAATAATCAGGCAAAGTGCGAGTTTTTTCTTCATAGTTCAGGCAGTTCCAAGAGAACCAACACCGCAAGCTGCTGGTTCATCTGTGGTTTTATTATTATTCACTCGGCGGAGTGTAACCATCAATCTGAACATCCTGCCCTTCAAACAGGAATTTCACCATCTCCTGTTCAAGGAACTGGCGATGCTCAACATTCATCATGCTCAGTTTTTTTTCATTGATTAGCATGGTTTGTTTACTTTGCCATTCAGCCCATGCCGCTTTCGAAATAGAGTCATAAATGCGTTTACCTAGCTCACCGGGATAGAGCTGAAAAGCCAACCCTTCGGCATCTTGCTGTAAACGAGCACAAAAAATAGTCCGGCTCATGGTGTTACTCCTCGTCAGATAGTGCGTCAGGTAACTGGCGCAGTAAACGTTCAACCGGTGCGGCTAACCCGACCGTCTGTGGTTGCGCTAATTTATACCAGAGACCCGGCCCTGCATCCATGCACACCTGTGTTTGGTCAGCAAAAACCAGCAGCGGAATGATATCCAGATGAAAATGGCTGAACGTATGGCGAAATGCACCTAACTGGCGTTGTACCCGTAATCCGCGCTGCGCTAGCCACTGTTGGGCGTCATCACGGGTAGAGAATTGTGGAAAACAGAACAAGCCGCCCCATAATCCGCTGGGCGGGCGCTGCTCAAGCCAGACTTGCGCCTGTTCGGTGGCAACCGTGGCCTCACCGGTCTGTTCCGTGCTCATACGATCAACTAGCAGCAGCAGGTAACCCTCTTTTTCCGGTAACGTCTGTTTGGGTTTTTTCCCCGGATAAGCAGCCCAGCTCTCTTGCGCATACGCAACACACCCCTTGGCCAGCGGGCAGAGGCTGCACTTGGGTTTTGAGCGGGTGCACACCAGCGCGCCTAAATCCATCATCGCCTGATTAAATGATGCTACATCCTGCTGCGGCGTGACCTGTTCACTCAGCGCCCATAATTGATTTTCAACCGCCTTTTGTCCCGGCCAGCCCTCAACTGCATAGCAGCGTGCCAACACCCGTTTCACATTACCGTCTAAAATGGGGTAGTGCTGATTGAGCGAAAGTGATAACACCGCGCCGGCCGTTGAACGGCCAATACCGGGCAACCCGACAACCTGCTCATACTCGGTAGGAAAGATGCCCTGATACTCAGCCGCAATCTTTTGTGCTGCCTTATGTAGATTGCGCGCACGGGCGTAATAGCCTAAACCAGTCCATAAATGCAGCACATGATCAATCGGCGCTGCCGCCAAATCAGTCACGGTTGGAAATTGCTGCATAAAACGTTCAAAATAAGGGATAACCGTGGCAACCTGAGTCTGCTGTAGCATGACCTCAGACAGCCACACTTTATAAGGTGTTTTATGTTGCTGCCAGGGTAAAGTTTTACGCCCAAAAGCGTGATACCACGCCAAAACGGCTTGTGAAAATGCAGTAGCATCAAGAACAGGGGTCGGCATAACAGGCTCAGTTTAACAGTCAAGGCGGCGATTGCAGCATACCCGCAGCGCGCTGTAAACCCGATCATGATGCAGGGAATCAACATTCTACTGCGGCTTTACTTGCTAAGTTGAGCCATCTTTGCATAATGCGCCTTTCATAAATATTGATTAAAACTCTATTCAGCAGGATAAAGCCATGGGTGAGGTCACCATTCCAGAATTTGATGACGAAGGTCGTTATCTGCGTAAAATTCGCAGTTTTGTACGTCGTCAGGGTCGTTTAACAAAAGGGCAAGAGCTGGCATTAGAAAGCTATTGGTCTGAAATGGGTGTTGATTTCCAAGAACAACCCCTTGATTTTACAGCTCTCTTTGGTCGTGATGCACCGGTGGTGTTAGAGATCGGCTTTGGAATGGGCGCTTCACTGGTTGAAATGGCAAAAAACGCACCAGAGAAGAACTTTTTTGGGATAGAAGTGCACACCCCTGGCGTAGGTGCATGCTTGTCACTGGCCCATGAAATGGGCGTGACTAATCTGCGGGTCATGTGCCACGATGCTATCGAAGTGCTGGAAAAAATGATCCCAGATGCAAGTCTCAGCGGCATGCAACTGTTTTTCCCTGACCCATGGCACAAAGCGCGTCACCATAAGCGCCGTATCGTTCAACTGCCGTTTGCCGAGCAACTGCGAGTGAAATTGGCCATAGGTGGCGTGTTCCATATGGCCACCGATTGGGAAAATTACGCAGAACATATGCTGGAAATCATGCAAGCTGCGCCAGGATATCGTAATCTATCCACTACTGGGGATTTTATGCCACGACCAGAGCAGCGTCCGCTGACCAAATTTGAGCGGCGTGGGCACCGTTTGGGGCATGGAGTCTGGGATCTAATGTTCGAGAGGACAGAGTAATGTCTAAACATCGTAGCGCACGTCTGCGCAAAAAACTGCATGTGGATGAGTTCCAAGAGCTGGGCTTTACTGCAAGCTGGCAGTTTCCGGAAGGCACTAGCGCAGAACAGATTGATACCGCACTAGACTCTTTCATTGCAGAAGTGATCGAGCCGCAAGGCTTATCTTATGACGGTAGCGGCTACCTGAACTGGGAAGGCCTGATCGTGCTGCAAAAAATCGGTAAATGTACCGAAGAGCATCGTCAGCTGGTAAAAAGCTGGGCAGAAAAGCAAGGTCTGAACGATATCGACGTCAGTGACCTGCTGGATGTTTGGTGGGATTAATCCCCCTACATTTGTCATAACAGCTCACAGCAACAACGGATACCGCAGGGTATCCGTTTTTTTATCCCTTTTTCGCACAAAAATTGAATATATAGGATAGGGTAGCGCGGTTACCGCTCCTTTCCCTGCAATATGCTATTCTTGCGCCCTGCAACAACCGCCATTAAGACAGGGGAATTCGAGTGATACTGAGTAACGCACTGCTGGATGATATTTTAACGCAGGTACGCCCGCTGCTCGGGCAAGGTAAAGTGGCCGACTACATTCCGGCTTTGGCCAGCGTTCCGGCAGAGAGACTGGGTATTGCGGTGTGCCTGTCTGATGGCACAGTGTATCAAGCCGGTGACGCACAAGAGCGATTCTCTATTCAATCCATCTCAAAAGTGCTGGCGTTAACACTGGCATTGACCCGTTATTCTGAAGCTGAAATCTGGTCACGCGTAGGCAAAGAGCCCTCCGGTCAGCCATTTAACTCGCTGGTACAAATTGAGTTAGAAAAGGGGAAACCGCGTAACCCATTTATCAATGCCGGTGCGCTGATTGTCTGTGATCTGCTGCAAAGCCGTTTGAGTGCCCCAAAACAACGCATGCTAGATCTAGTGCGCCAACTGGCCTGCCAGCCCGATATCGGTTACGACAGTGTCGTGGCCAAATCAGAGTTTGAGCACTCAGCTCGCAACGCAGCCATTGCCTACCTGATGAAATCTTTCGACAACTTTAATAATGATGTCATCGAAGTGCTGCAAACCTATTTTCATTATTGTGCGCTACAGATGAGCTGTGTTGAGCTGGCAAAAACCTTCTCCTATCTTGCCAATCAGGGGCAATCACTGTGTACGCTGGAGCCTGTTATCTCAGGAAAACAGACCCGCCAGATTAATGCACTGCTGGCAACCTGTGGTCTGTATGATGGCGCGGGAGAGTTTGCTTACCGTGTCGGAATGCCTGGGAAATCGGGTGTTGGTGGGGGCATTGTTGCCATTATTCCGGGCGAAATGAGCATCACCGTTTGGTCACCTGAGCTTGACCCTAGTGGTAACTCTCTGGCCGGTATTGCAGCACTTGAACTGCTATCTCAACGCTTGGGGCGTTCGATCTTTTAACCCGTTTTGTTTTTTGATACTTCTTCAGAAAAGTAACAGGCAAAAAAAGGGCAGACAAAAAAATTGTCTGCCACGATAAAAGCAATTTTTATTCAGCTGTCAATTACAGATCAGCAGAGTTCTCAGACAGGAAGCGTGCTACGCCGTCCGGAGAAGCTTGCATTGCTTTTTTGCCTTTTTCCCACTGTGCAGGGCACACATCGCCGTGCTCTTCGTGGAATTGCAGCGCATCAACCATACGCAACATTTCATCAATGTTACGGCCCAGTGGCAGATCGTTCACCACTTGGTGACGAACAACACCGTGGGTATCGATCAGGAAAGAACCGCGCAGCGCAACGCCAGCAGCTTCCAGCTCAACACCGTATGCGCGGCAGATTTCGTGCTTAACATCAGCAACCAGAGGATAACGAACTTCGCCGATACCGCCCTTGTCTACTGGTGTCTTACGCCATGCGTTGTGGGTAAACTCAGAGTCGATAGAAATACCGATCACCTCAGTACCACGCTTCTGGAACTCTTCGATACGGTGATCGAAAGCAATCAGTTCAGAAGGACAAACGAAAGTAAAGTCCAGTGGATAGAAGAAGATCACCGCAGTTTTACCTGCAATGTGCTGCTTCAGGTTGAAATTATCAACGATTTCACCGTTACCCATTACTGCTGCAGCAGTAAAGTCTGGGGCTTGATGTGCTACCAGAACCATTAGCAACTCCCGTGTATTTGATTGAAGAGGTGATGAGAAAATTCTCAGACAACGCGATTTAGTTTATGGAAGGTGTTACATTGAGGAAAGCGAAAAAAAACGATTGTTGTAATCGGTTTTTCCGATTAGCAAAAATGAATACTCTGATAAGGCATAACCCGTAAATCGCGATGACAAACAATTGGCCCTCGTTAAAACAACTGCACTATCTGGTGACCTTGCATGATGTTCGGCATTTTAACCGCGCAGCCCGTGCCTGTTATGTCAGTCAGTCTACCTTAAGCAGCGGCATTCAAAACCTCGAAGAGCGTCTGGGGTGCACATTAATCGAGCGAGATCACAAAGCCTTTATCTTTACCCCGAGTGGTGAAGAGGTCGTGATCCGTGCGCGTGAACTGCTGGCACGCAGCCTTGATTTAACCGATTTTGCCGCCAGCCAAACTGCGGAAATGGAAGGGCAGTTGCGCGTGGGGTGCATTCCTACCATCGCCCCTTTTTTACTGTGTGATCTGGTCAGGCAGGTGCAAGAGCGCTACCCGCGCCTTGAATTGGTACTGCGTGAAGATACCACCCGTGTTCTGATTGATGCTCTAAAAGGCGGGCAGCTTGATGTGCTGCTGCTGGCACTGCCGGTAGATATTCATGGGCTACACAGTAAAATTATCGGGCGCGATCACTTCAAAATGGTACTGCCCACCGCGCTGGCTGGGCGGTTGGTGATGCCGTTAGACTTTAACCAATTACCCGACAGCTCCGTTTACCTGTTAGAGCGTGAACACTGCCTGACAGAGCATGCATTGAGCGCGTGTCATCTGGCTTACAGCAGTAAAATCAACCCCTTCACTGCGACCAGTTTGCATACCCTCGTGCAAATGGTTGCCAACGGGCTGGGCACGACGTTTGTACCGCATATGGCATTAAAGCAGGGGCTGATACAGGGGTTAGATTTAGTGGTTATTGACCCACCGCAAACGCCCGCGTACCGCGATATTGGTTTAGTCTGGCGGCCAAGCTCTAGCCGAATAAAAACCTTTGCCAAACTGGGTGAAATTGTTGCAGAACTGATAAACGAATGAATATCCTGCAATTCTAGCAATTGACCTCTCTATTCTGCTGTATTGATAGGTTCAGGTTTTGTTGATCTAGGTACTACCACAGGTGCTGAATTTCAGTTATGTGATAAACCCCTTTTTTATACCCTGAACCTCTTAGCGTTTACCTTATTGCTATTGTTTCTCTATAACCCCTCGTTTTATTGGATTTTTCCTTTCATATCGCTAACTCTTTTTGTATGACTCTTGGCACTGTGCATCTTGTTTGTGGCTACTGAGGCTCTGTTTTTGTAATTAATTTACTGAAAGCCTTTCATTTTTTTCGGGATGAGAAGCCCGAATAACACTGTTTACTTATTCAGTCATCGGTAGGGTTTTCATGTGTTATTTAGCATTTTCAGTTATTTCAGGAACTTATGCTGAAACCTTTTTTCAGTGCTTTTCAAACAACAGCTTAAAACGCCATGTTGATTTTTTGTTATCAATTGGTCATGTTGAGGGCAGAGAATGACACTCATCAGATCTTAAAAAATAGCGCGTTAACATGATTTAAGGAGCAGGGAATGAACGGATATTCAGATACCTTAACGCACCCGATACTCACGTGCAGTGAACACCTTACCCGTGAGTATGCGTCAATTTTAACCCCTGATGCTGTTGAATTTTTGGCGCAGTTAGTGACCCGATTTGCACCACAAGTTACTCAGTTACTGGCTGAACGCGAAGTCCGGCAGGCTGATATTGATGCAGGTGGTTTGCCTGATTTTTTGCCAAATACGCAAAACATCCGTGAAAGTGAATGGCAAATTCGCGGTGTACCGGCTGATCTGCAAGATAGGCGAGTTGAGATTACCGGCCCGGTAGAGCGCAAAATGATCATCAATGCGTTGAATGCCAACGTAAAGGTGTTCATGGCTGATTTTGAAGATTCGTTAGCCCCGTCATGGGAAAAGGTGATGCAGGGGCAACTTAACCTGCGTGATGCTGTTGACGGTACAATCGAACACCGCGGCGAGAACGGTAAAAATTATCGTCTAAATGCCAAACATGCGGTACTGATTTGCCGTGTGCGCGGTTTTCACCTGCAAGAGAAACACATTCAGTATCAGCACGCACCTATCCCCGGCAACTTGTTTGATTTTGCTCTGTATTTTCATCACAACTATCAGCGTTTGCTGGCCAAAGGCAGTGGCCCTTATTTCTATCTTCCTAAAATGCAGTCTTATAAAGAAGCGGCATGGTGGAGTGAAGTTTTTAGCTTTACTGAAACACGTTACGGGTTGCCGCTCGGTACGATTAAAGCCACGGTATTGATAGAAACACTGCCTGCGGTGTTTCAGATGGATGAGATCTTATATCACCTTAAAGATCATATTGTTGGGCTAAATTGTGGCCGTTGGGATTACATTTTCAGCTATATCAAAACACTGAAAAATCACCCAGAAAGAGTGCTGCCAGATCGTCAAGTTGTCACCATGAATCAACCTTTTTTAAGCGCATATTCACGCCTGCTGGTGCGGACATGTCACCGCCGTGGTGCGTTTGCCATGGGGGGAATGGCGGCATTTATTCCCAGTAAAGATCCTGCACGTAATGAGTGGGTACTTAATAAAGTGCGTGCGGATAAAGAGCTTGAAGCCAGTAATGGCCATGACGGTACATGGGTTGCTCATCCGGGGCTGGCTGATGTTGCAATGGCAGTATTTGATCGCGTACTCGATGGTAAACCTAATCAGCTTGATGTGCGCCGAGAGCATGATGAACCGATTACCGCCGAGACACTGCTGACGCCGTGTGAAGGTGAGCGTACCGAAGAGGGTATGCGCGCGAACATTCGTGTGGCCGTGCAATACATTGAAGCGTGGATCTCGGGCAACGGTTGTGTGCCGATTTATGGCCTGATGGAAGATGCCGCTACCGCTGAAATATCCCGAACCTCTATCTGGCAGTGGATCCGCCACCAAAAGCGGTTGAATAACGGCAAGTTGGTTACCAATGCGCTGTTCAGTGAAATGCTGCGTGAAGAGCTGGCCACACTGCGCGATGAGTTGGGAGCTGAAACGTATGATGCCGGCCGTTTTAGTGAAGCGGCTGGATTAATGGAGCAGATTACAGTTTCTGATGATCTGGTTAATTTCCTGACCCTGTCGGGCTACCGTTACCTTGATTAAGCATGGGTTTGCGGCAACGCGAACACCGGCCATCGCTATTCTGCGCATGATCCGGATATGTGTTTTATACATGAGTGATCCATACATACGTGATCCACGCATACATAGTGCACCTAATTGAAATTGGTATAGCGCCCAAGGTTATACCGGCAACACTCAATGATGACCGTTCCGATAAAGACGAAAGAAGAGGGAGTTTTACGATGAGCATGACACGTGAACAACAAATTGCAGCGTTAGAGAAAGAGTGGAAAGAGAATCCTCGTTGGCAGGGAGTGCGTCGTCCTTATACTGCGGCTGAAGTTGTGCGTCTGCGTGGCTCTTTTGTGCCTGAACACTCACTGGCACAGCGCGGTGCAGATAAACTGTGGCGTCTGATTAACGGTGAAGCCAAAAAAGGTTATGTAAACAGCCTTGGCGCACTGACTGGCGGACAAGCGGTGCAGCAGGCAAAAGCGGGCATCGAAGCGGTCTATCTGTCGGGTTGGCAGGTGGCAGCCGACGCTAACTTGGCATCATCTATGTATCCTGATCAATCACTCTATCCGGCCAACTCAGTGCCGGCTGTGGTTGAGAAAATTAACAATGCTTTTTTACGTGCCGATCAAATTCAGTGGGCCAACGGTATCGGGCCACAAGATGAAGGTTTTATTGACTATTTTCTGCCGGTGGTTGCTGATGCTGAAGCTGGATTTGGCGGGGTACTCAACGCGTTTGAATTGATGAAATCAATGATTGAGGCCGGTGCGGGTGCGGTGCATTTTGAAGACCAGTTAGCGTCAGTCAAAAAATGCGGGCATATGGGCGGAAAAGTGCTAGTCCCAACGCAAGAAGCAATACAAAAGCTGGTGGCCGCGCGTTTAGCTGCAGATACATGCGGTGTGCCGACCGTGCTGGTTGCACGTACTGATGCCGATGCTGCTGATTTGCTGACATCAGATTGTGATCCGTACGATGCTGATTTTGTGACCGGCGAGCGGACCAGTGAAGGTTTTTACCGCACACGTGCCGGTATTGATCAGGCTATTAGCCGTGCTCTGGCTTACTGCCCGTATGCTGATATGGTGTGGTGTGAAACCTCTAAACCCGATCTTGAGCAAGCCCGTCAATTTGCAGAGGCGGTTCATGCCAAATTCCCAGGTAAGTTACTTGCCTATAACTGTTCCCCTTCCTTTAACTGGAAGAAAAACCTTGATGACGCGACGATTGCTCGCTTCCAACAGGCATTGTCAGACATGGGCTATAAATACCAATTTATTACCTTAGCCGGTATTCATAGCATGTGGTTCAACATGTTCGAATTGGCTCACTCTTATGCACAGGGTGAGGGAATGAAACATTACGTTGAAAAAGTACAGCAACCTGAATTTGCTGCCGCAGAGAAAGGTTATACCTTTGTCGCGCATCAGCAAGAGGTCGGCACCGGTTATTTTGATAAAGTCACCAACGTGATTCAGGGCGGTGTATCATCGGTAACAGCGTTAACAGGGTCAACAGAAGAAGACCAGTTTTAATATAACTGTTAGCTACTTAATCTGATGTGTGATTAAAACTTAAATATTAATTTAATAAACAAAGAGGTGAGTGTCGGTAACGATGCTCATCTTTTTTTATGGTTAGAATTTCAGATTTTTCCAAATGATATTTTTGAGTATTACATCCATAGAAAATGTGAATGACCATTTGTATTTATGGTTTCTATTATGTGTGTAAATGGGAATGAATTAACTGACGTATAGAGTGTTATTCCTTCTCATTGTGCAATACATCGGCACGATATGTATCTCTATTACTTTTATCTTTGAATTAATTAGTATTAAATTCTAATTAATGTGCTTTTTTAGTATAAAAATCTATTTTTTTGATTTCAGTATTGTAATGTGCCATTTTTGTTTATTAACTGCTAATGTTTATATCCGAGATTTGTTTATTCAGAATATGTGAGAAAGGTGTGTTGTAGAGTATAATAAGTTCTTATACCTGTAACTAAAGACTGACATGTAGCATGTGGCTTACCTTAGTAAATTTTACGGCAATAACTATACTGCTTTAATATTAGTGAACTGATTTATACAGTTAACCAGTAACCAGTAACC
>NZ_JBOFRH010000427.1:0-23036 GCF_051650925.1 Plesiomonas sp. | reverse complement strand
AATAAACAAACCGGCACTATGACTATGAATTATCGAGTATGCGTTGCCATTACCTATATCAATAACCTTGCACAGATAACAGCACTATCATGATGTGCAATATTCAACACACATCATGATATTTTCGCTATTAATAATTACTCTTTTGGTGCTGCTGGACGCTCGCGACGCTCACCGTTGTGGCTACGCTCACCGCTACGACGTTCGCCGTTACCAAAACCACCACGACGCTCACCACCTTCACGACGAGGAGGACGATCACCACGTGGACGATCACCTTCGCGACGAGGAGGACGATCACCGCGCGGACGATCACCAGCCGGACGTGCAGTTGCTTCACCAACCAGTTGCATACGGATTGGTTTATTCAGAATGCGAGTACGGGTGAAATGATCCAGCAGATCAGTTGGCATACCACGTGGTAATTCAACCGTTGAATGCGAATCAAACAGCTTGATGTTACCGATATAACGGCTGCTCAAATCACCTTCGTTGGCAATTGCACCCACGATATGACGAACTTCAACACCATCTTCACGACCTACTTCGATGCGATAAACATCCATCGGGCCTGCATCACGACGCTCACGACGCTCTGGACGATCGCCATCACGAGCACCTTCACGACGAGGACGGTCATCACGGCGACCATCACGGCGGTCATCACGACGACCACGATCATCACGGTCACGGAATTCACGACGCGGACGGCGATCCATAGCAGGCTCAGGAGGCAGGATCAGTTTACGATCGCCTTGTGCCATCATCAGCAGAGCCGCTGACAAGTCAGCCATATCTTGATCTTCGCCCATCAAACCGGTCAACAGATCACGGTAAGCTGGCAAGTCATGATGCTCAAGCTGCAGAGCAATCTTCGCTTTAAACTGCTCAATACGGCGTTGAGCCAGCAGAGCGTTAGTTGGAAGATCCACCTCTGGAATGCTGACATTCATTGTACGCTCAACGTTACGCAGCAGACGACGCTCACGCGGTTCAACGAACAGCAGTGCACGACCGCTACGACCAGCACGACCAGTACGGCCGATACGGTGTACGTAAGACTCTGCATCCAATGGAATATCGTAGTTTACAACCAAGCTGATACGCTCAACGTCCAGACCACGTGCTGCAACATCAGTTGCAATCAGAATGTCTAAACGGCCATTACGCAAGCGATCAAGTGTCTGTTCACGCAGTGGCTGAGTCATATCTCCGTTCAGAGCCGCACAGCTGTAACCGTGGCGCTCAAGAACTTCAGCTACATCTAATGTTGCTGTACGGGTACGCACAAAGATGATTGCTGCATCAAAATCTTCTGATTCCAAGAAGCGAACCAGTGCATCATTCTTACTCATGCCATACACAGTCCAGTAATTCTGGGCAATGTTTGGTGTAGTACGAACAGCCGCCTGAATCTTCACTTCTTGCGGGTTTTTCATGAAACGGCGCGTAATGCGACGGATCGGGTCTGGCATAGTTGCAGAGAACAGCGCCGTTTGGTGCTCTTCTGGCAGCTCCGCCATAATAGTTTCAACATCTTCGATGAAGCCCATACGCAGCATTTCATCGGCTTCATCTAGAACCAGCCCTTTCAGACCAGATAAATCGAGCGTTCCGCGCTTGATATGATCAAGCAAACGACCCGGTGTACCCACAACAACTTGCGGGCCTTGACGCAGCGCACGCAACTGAATGTCGTAACGCTGACCACCGTACAGGGCCAACACACGGACACCGCTCATGTTTTTGGAAAATTCACCAAAAGCCTCAGACACCTGTACAGCCAGCTCACGAGTCGGCGCAAGTACCAGTACCTGAGGACGAGCTACTTCAGGCTGAATACGGGATAATAACGGCAACGCAAACGCTGCTGTTTTACCGCTACCGGTTTGAGCCATGCCCAGAACATCACGCCCTTCTAGCAGGTGAGGAATACACGCCGCTTGAATCGGCGACGGCTTTTCATAGCCCATGCTTTCAATGGCGGTCAAGATCGAGGTTGGCAAACCCAGTTCAGCAAAAGTAGTCTCTAATTCAGCCATGACGTAGTCTCAATATAAAAAACGGGCGCCAGTTTACATTAGTTGGCGAGAAAATGCGCGGAGCATTTCAAGCAAAACTGTGAACTGACGCAATCACAATGACAAGACGAGCGCAGTCATCACCGTAAAGTAATGACTGATACTCATAAAATTCAATTAGTTGGCTTCTGACGTATCGCCCTGTCCTAATAAAGACAGTTCAAGCATGGCATAACGGTGTTCCACAAAATTATGGACGTTGTTAGCCATTGTCAGTTTAAAAAGGGATACCGCACCATTGACATCCCCTTTGCTTAGATAGCGTTTGCCTAAGTAGAAATATGCTTCACTTAGGTGCTCTGCCAGAGACGTGTTATCGGTGGAGTTATCCTGTAATCGACGCATAAACTCAGCTTCAGAAATGTCGCCCAAATACAGTGCAACAATATTCCAGCCAGGGTTATCTTGGCTTGCAGCTTCATAACGTTGCCGCAGTGCCTTTAGCGCCTCATCCTTGCTCTGCTCTGATTCTACCAGATAAAGCCACAAAACCCTAAAGGGATCGTCAGGATCATCTTGATAAAAAGTGAGCAAGTCTTCCTGAGCGAGCTTATAACGGCCACCGTAATACAACGCAATACCCCGATTGAGTAAAGCGTAACGGTACTCAGGATCCAATTCCAGTACAGAGTCAAATGCTTCATATGCCGCATCAAACTGGCCTGACTGGGTAAAATACACGCCTAAGTAGTTGAAAACCTCAGGCATATCCTGACGTAATGCCAGTGCCTGGGTAAAATCATTTCGAGCCAATGCCTGCAGACCGAGGCTGTCATACAACACGCCACGTTCATACAATAACTGTGCTCGTTCTCCATCACTCAGTGCCCTGCTGGAGAGTATTTGCTCCATGCGAGCCAGCATGACTTCCTGTTGCAGGCTAGGTTGTAATGGTATAGCCAGTACGGCACTTTGACGCCAGTCAAAGCCAGCGCTGCTACATCCGGTCAGCAACACCACCATTACACCGCATACCCAGCGCGAGAATGGGTTCATTTCCAACTCCTGACCGCAAAAATCGGGGAGGCATCCCGCCCCCCGATATTTTTACGAGATTGGCTTGTGCAATATTGGCCGCAACGCGTCGTCAAACCGATTTATTCAGCCGCAGGTTGTTGCTCTTCTGTCTGCTCAGAAGCCATCGCTTCTTTAATGCTCAGACGGATACGACCTTGACGATCGACTTCCAATACTTTAACACGAACTTCCTGACCCATTTCAAGGTAATCAGAGACTTTCTCTACACGCTTATCGGTGATTTGAGAAATATGAACCAGGCCTTCTTTAGCGCCAACAACAGAAACAAAGGCACCAAAATCAACGATACGTGTCACTTTACCGGTATAAATGCGGTTAACTTCCACATCTGCAGTGATCTGCTCAATACGGGCAATAGCGCGCTTCGCTGCTTCACCGTCAGCAGAAGCAATCTTCACAGTACCGTCATCTTCAATTTCGATAGTTGTACCGGTCTCTTCGGTCAGCGCACGGATTACCGCACCGCCTTTACCGATAACATCTTTGATCTTCTCAGGGCTGATCTTGATGGTATGGATGCGTGGTGCAAATTCAGAGATATCATTACGTGGAGTCAGAATGGCTTCTTCCATCACGTTCAGGATGTGCATACGTGCACCCTTAGCTTGATTCAATGCAATTTGCATGATCTCGCGGGTGATACCTTCAATTTTGATATCCATTTGCAGTGCAGTCACACCACCACGGGTACCGGCAACTTTAAAGTCCATGTCACCCAGATGATCTTCATCACCTAGAATGTCAGACAGAACCACAAAGCGCTCATCTTCTTTCACCAGACCCATTGCAATACCTGCAACAGATGCCTTAACTGGCACGCCTGCATCCATCAGCGCCAAAGAAGCACCACAGACTGACGCCATAGAAGAAGAACCGTTAGATTCAGTGATTTCAGACACAACACGCACGGTATACGGGAATTCAGCTGGTGACGGCATTACCGCAGCAACACCACGTTTTGCCAAACGACCATGACCGATTTCACGGCGCTTTGGTGAGCCCATCATGCCGGTTTCACCCACAGAGTACGGTGGGAAGTTATAGTGCAGCATGAAACGATCGGTACGCTCACCGGTCAACTCATCGATAGTTTGTGCATCACGCTCAGTACCCAGTGTTGCAGTAACCAACGCTTGAGTTTCGCCACGGGTAAACAGAGCTGAACCATGGGTACGTGGCAGTACGCCAGTACGAACATCAAGAGCACGAACCATATCAGGTTCACGACCGTCAATACGCGGTTCACCGTTCAGGATGCTATCACGCACAACACGGTACTCAAGATCGCTCAGCAGTTCGCTGATTTCACCTGCATCAAGTGCATCATCTTCTGCAACCAGTACAGCCGTTACATCTGCTTTAATTGCTGCAACGTGCTCATAACGTACTTGTTTTTCTTTGATACGGTAAGCGTCATTGATACGTGCCGTTGCCAGCTCAGCAATACGGGCTTTCAGTGGTGCATTAACTGCCGGCGCATGCCATTCCCACGGTGTAACATTCGCTTCAGCAACAAATGCTTTAATGTTTTCAATCACAGTTTGCTGTTGGTCATGACCAAACACAACCGCGCCCAGCATCTGATCTTCGCTCAGAATATCAGCTTCTGATTCAACCATCAGTACTGCGTTATCTGTACCTGCAACAACCAGATCCAAGCGGCTCACAGCCAGCTCATCCATTGTTGGGTTCAGTACATACTGATCATTGATATAACCTACGCGAGCTGCACCAATTGGGCCGCTAAACGGAATACCTGACAGGGTCAGTGCAGCAGAAGCACCAATCATGGCAACGATATCTGGGCAGATTTGTGGGTTTACCGATACAACGGTTGCCACAACCTGAACTTCATTCAGGAAGCCTTCTGGGAACAGAGGGCGGATTGGGCGGTCAATCAGGCGAGAAGTTAATGTTTCGCCTTCTGATGGGCGGCCTTCACGCTTAAAGAAGCCACCTGGGATACGGCCGGCTGCGTAAGTACGCTCTTGATAATTAACTGTCAGTGGGAAAAAGCTCTGACCTGGCTTAGCTTCTTTTTTACCCACAACGGTAACGAAAACGCAGGTATCATCCATGCTGACCATAACGGCCGCTGTTGCTTGACGACCCATAACACCGGTTTCCAGTGTAACGGTATGCTGACCATACTTAAATTTACGTACGATAGGATTCACGTGTTTATCCTTAAATAGATGTCAACTGTCTAATGCGCTGTTCAGTATATCGAATATCCTCTGATTGCGCTTAGCCCTATCACCGTCATTGTCGAAAATAACTGCATTCTCGCGACTAACGAGACGCGTTTTGCTCAGTAAAAACATTTCTCGTTAGCCGCGCGAACTCATGCAGAAGAATTTATTTTTCGATTTCATTGCGGTGTATTAGATGTTCAATGACTTTTTACCGGTAATCGATACAGTTCATGGCATGTTTGCAAATAACAACACAAATACCGACAGCATCAAGTACCTACTGCAATATGCAGCGAGTTTATAGAAGAAAGGGGCCGTAAGGCCCCTTTCCCGAATCTTTTCGCAATTAGCGACGCAGACCCAGACGTGCGATCAGCGCAGTGTAACGCTCAACGTCTTTACGCTTCAGGTAATCAAGCAGTTTACGACGCTGAGAAACCATACGCAGCAGACCACGACGACCGTGGTGATCTTTTTTGTGTGCTGCAAAGTGGCCTTGCAGGTGGTTAATCTGTGCAGTCAGCAGAGCAACTTGAACATCGCTAGAACCGGTATCTTTTTCATCGCGACCAAATTCAGCAACAATCTTTGCAACAGCTTCAGTACTTAGAGACATTGTACGCTCCTAAAAGCTTAATAAAGTTTCAATAACATGGCGCCGATCTCTAATTCAGCACCACAATAAGACTCGATATTCTAGCCTGACCACTGTCACAACGCAAGGTGCAAGCCGTAGCCAAGTGGTCAAATTATTATCGAATCAGTCAATGGGCATGCAATTAACTAACAATCAAACGGCGAGGTGCTACACGGCCTTGATCGTCAATATCTGCCATACCAAAAAACAGGTGTTCATCACCTTCGGTCATCCGCACCAGACCCGATGTTGGTGCCCCAGCAACTTGTACCGGCTGCCCTTGTTTAGCATATGCTGCAACAATGGTTGGCATATTCACTTCAGGGAAGTCTTGCACTGCGGTATCCATCGGTAACAGCAGCGGATCAAGTGTGATGCCTGGTGATGTTTCGGTTTCTTGCGCTTGCAGCAACAGAGCTTCAAGCTGCTCAAGTGTCACCATGCGATCTTGCGGATATTTAGAGACGGCAAGGCGACGAAGATAAATCACATGCGCGCCACAGCCTAGCATTTCACCTAAATCATCCACGATGGTACGGATATACGTGCCTTTTGAGCAATGTACTTCCAGCTCAACCTCATCCCCCTCAAAACGCACTAATGTGCATTCATAGATAGTGATTGGGCGAGACTCTCGCGGAATATCAATGCCTTGACGCGCATACTCATACAGCGGTTTACCCTGATACTTGAGCGCCGAGAACATCGATGGCACTTGCTGGATCTCTCCATCAAAATGCGTCAGTGCCTGTTGCAACTGAGTAAGCTCAACATTGACTGGACGTTCACAAATCACTTCGCCATCAGCATCAGAGGTATTCGTGCGCTGTCCGAGCTTGGCTATCACACGGTATCGCTTATCGGAATCAAGCAGATACTGAGAGAATTTTGTCGCCTCACCAAAGCAAAGTGGCAACATCCCCGTCGCTAATGGATCGAGCGCACCGGTATGACCTGCTTTATTGGCATTATAAAGACGCTTCACTTTTTGCAGGGCATCGTTCGAGCTGATCCCTTGCGGCTTATCAAGCAACAGGATACCGTTAATATCGCGGCCGCGACGACGTGGACGAGACATCAGATCTGCTCCCCATCCTGTGCTGCGGAGGCATCAGTATCACCGCTGACTTCCGGCTCATCTTGACGACGACGATCATCTTCTTTGACCACACTGGTGACCAGATTCGACATCCGCATGCCTTCAGTCAGTGATTGATCGTACTCAAAACGCAGCTCTGGCACGATACGCAGACGCATCGCTTTGCCCACTAAGGTACGAATATAACCGGTTGAATCACGGAGTGATTTTAAACCGCTCGCAATCGCTTCGCTATCATCAAACAAGAAGGTTACAAAAACTTTGGCATATGCCAGATCGCGTGAAACTTCAACGCTAGAGACAGTGACCATACCAATTTGCGGATTTTTAACTTCACGCTGCAAAATGATAGCCACTTCTTTTTGCAATTCTTGAGCGACACGCTTACTACGACCGAACTCTTTTGCCATGGTGTTTTCCCCAGACAGATTGGGGGGCGTAAGCCCCCCAATGGTGTGTATCAATATGACCTGTTAGTGGCCACGCCGTGCAGGAGAGTATCGCAAAATACAGCGCCTGCTCGGGGATTAATCGATAGTACGTTTAACTTCAATAATTTCGTACACTTCGATCATATCGCCAACACGCACGTCGTTATAATTTTTAACGCCGATACCACATTCCATGCCATTACGCACTTCTGCCAGGTCATCTTTAAAGCGACGCAGAGATTCCAGCTCGCCTTCGTAGATCACCACGTTGTCACGCAGTACACGGATTGGGTTGTGACGCTTAACGATACCTTCAGTAACCATACAACCAGCAATAGAGCCGATTTTCGGTGATTTAAAGACATCGCGTACTTCTGCCAGACCGATGATCTCTTGCTTGAACTCAGGCGCCAGCATACCGCTCATCGCCTGCTTCACTTCATCAATCAGATGATAGATAACAGAGTAGTAACGCAGATCCAGATTTTCAACTTCAACAACGCGACGTGCAGTTGCATCAGCACGAACGTTAAAGCCAACCAGAATTGCGTTAGATGCCGCAGCCAAGGTTGCATCAGTTTCAGTGATACCACCCACGCCTGAACCCACAATCTTCACTTTAACTTCATCAGTAGAGAGTTTAGTCAGTGAATCGCAGATGGCTTCTACAGAACCTTGTACGTCTGCTTTAAGTACGATATTCAGTTCAGAAACATCACCTTCAGCCATGTTCGCAAACATGTTTTCCAGTTTTGCTTTTTGCTGACGAGCAAGTTTCACATCACGGAATTTACCCTGACGATACAGTGCAACTTCACGGGCTTTTTTCTCGTCACGAACAACGGTAACTTCATCACCCGCGGCAGGAACACCTGACAAGCCTAAAATTTCAACCGGAATAGATGGGCCTGCTTCAACAGAGTCACGGCCTAGCTCATCACGCATAGCACGTACACGGCCATACTCAAAACCACACAGAACGATATCGCCTTTGTTCAGTGTACCTTCTTGTACCAGTACGGTAGCTACTGGGCCGCGACCTTTATCCAGATAGGATTCGATCACCACACCGCTTGCCATACCATCACGTACCGCTTTCAGCTCAAGAACTTCAGATTGCAGCAAAATAGCTTCTAGCAGCTCATCAATGCCTTGACCGCTTTTTGCGGAAACATGCACGAACTGGCTCTCACCACCCCAATCTTCAGACATGACGTTGTATTGCGCCAACTCTTGCTTAACGCGATCAGGATTTGCCGCATCTTTATCAATTTTGTTTACCGCAACAACAATCGGTACACCGGCCGCTTTCGCATGCTGGATAGCTTCGATTGTTTGTGGCATCACACCATCATCGGCTGCAACAACCAGTACAACGATATCCGTAGCTTTTGCACCACGAGCACGCATAGAGGTAAATGCGGCGTGACCTGGTGTATCTAAGAAGGTAATCATACCGTTCTCAGTTTCCACATGGTACGCACCAATGTGCTGGGTAATACCACCGGCTTCACCTGCAGCAACTTTCGCTGAGCGAATATAGTCAAGCAGTGATGTTTTACCGTGGTCAACGTGGCCCATGATGGTTACAACTGGTGCACGTGGCATGCTCACTGCGTCAGTATCACGATCACTCATGACGGACTCTTCCAGCTCGTTTTCACGACGCAGGATAACTTTATGGCCCATCTCTTCCGCAACCATTTGTGCGGTTTCTTGATCGATCACTTGGTTAATGGTTGCCATCGCACCCATTTTCATCATCGCTTTGATGACTTCAGAACCTTTAACGGCCATTTTTGCCGCTAACTCAGCCACAGTAATGGTTTCACCGATGATAACGTCACGGTTTACCGGCTGTGCTGGCTTATTAAAGCCATGCTGCTGCAGTGTGCTCTTACGCTTGAGTTTTCCGCCTTTACCGCGACGCGCTTCTTCACGCTCAGCTTTAGACTCGGAAACTTTTCCTTTTTTAGCCGTTTTCGCTTTGGTGCTGCGAGTGCTACGACCACGTGATTCCTCACGGCGATCGTCTTCATCTTCTGCTTCACGAGCGTAACGAGAGGTGGTGACATGATAATCCGCGCTGGTCTCATCTGGAGTAGCAGGAGCTGCTGGGTTTACCGGAGTCTCAGGGGTCACTGGAGTTGTGCTAATTTCTTCGTGTTGTTCTGCCATCTTACGAGCCTCTTCTGCCATACGCTTCGCGTTTTCTTCGGCTTTGCGTCGTGCAGCCTCTTCCGCTTTACATTTCAGTTCTGCGGTATCGGCTTCGCGCTTCGCCTTCTGTTCGGCAGCACGCTTAGCTTTCTCTTCCGCTTCACGTTGGGACGCAATCGTCGCCTCACGTTTCGCCTTTTCCTCTGCGTCTCGTTTAGCTTTTTCTTCCGCTTCGCGTTTAGCTTGTTCTTGTGCTGCACATTTCGCTGCTTCTGCAGCTTCCTGGCGAGCTAATTGTTCTGCCTCACGTTTAGCCAATTCCTCTTGTGCTAAACGGGCAGCCTCTTCAGCCGCCATTGCTTCATCGGTTTGAAGCGCTGACGGATCGCGTTTCACGTAAGTACGTGTTTTACGGACTTCAACTTGCACAGATTTACTTTTGCCACCTGTGCTCGGTACGCTAAGCGTACTTCGGGTTTTGCGTTGCAATGTCAGTTTGCTTGGCGTAGCACCACTACCACCGTGTTCACGGTTTAAGTGAAGCAGCAGGGTCTCTTTTTCCTGCTGACTTACGCTATCGGTGGCGCTTTTAGCGATACCCGCATTCGCAAACTGTTGCAGCAAACGATCAACCGGGGTCTGAATTTCTTCGGCCAGAGATTTTACGGTTACTTCAGTCATGCTGCTCCTTCCTGCTGCGGTTTAATTAGGCTTCGTTGCCAAACCAACAAATATTACGTGCGGCCATAATCAGCTCGCCCGCTTTGTTTTCATCAAGACCTTCAATATCGGCTAAATCATCGATACCTTGCTCGGCAAGATCTTCAAGATTGATAATCTTACGTGCCGCCAGCTTATAAGCCAGTTGGCGTTCCAGACCCGGTAAATTCAGCAAATCTTCAGCCGGCTCTACGCCATCTAAAGACTCTTCTTTTGCCAGAGCCAATGTTGTTAGTGCTGCTTTTGCACGTGAACGCAGTGCGTCAACGGTATCTTCATCCAAACCATCAATGCTTAACAGCTCATTGACTGGGACATAAGCGAGCTGCTCAAGTGAAGAGAAACCTTCTTCAACCAGCACCTGAGCAAAATCTTCATCGATATCCAGATGCTTGGTAAACAGGTCAATCGCTTCAGATGCTTCAGCCTGATGCTTAGCAGCCAGATCAGCTACTGTCATCACATTCAGTGTCCAGCCAGTCAGCTGAGAGGCTAAACGCACGTTCTGACCATTGCGACCAATCGCTTGTGCCAGGTTTGATGCTTCAACGGCAATATCCATGCTGTGAGAATCTTCATCCATCACGATAGATGCAACATCAGCCGGTGCCATTGCATTGATAACAAACTGCGCTGGATTATCATCCCACAGTACGATATCAACACGCTCACCGCCCAACTCGCCGGAAACAGCCTGCACACGCGCGCCACGCATACCCACACATGCACCCACAGGATCAATACGCTTGTCATTGCTTTTTACAGCAATTTTGGCACGTGAACCTGGATCGCGGGCTGCCGCTTTAATCTCAATCAGCTCTTCGCCGATTTCAGGCACTTCAATGCGGAACAGTTCAACCAGCATTTCAGATTTTGCACGTGTAACAAATAACTGCGCGCCACGCGCTTCAGGTCGCACAGCGTACAGCACACCGCGAATACGGTCACCTGGGCGGAAGTTTTCACGTGGCAACATATCTTCACGAGCCAGCATAGCTTCGGCATTGTTGCCTAAGTCTAGGATAATGCTGTCACGGTTTACTTTTTTCGCAACGCCGGTGATGATCTCACCTTCTTGCTCGCGGAATTGATCAACAACCATTGCACGCTCAGCTTCACGTACTTTTTGTACGATCACTTGTTTTGCGGTTTGGGTGGTGATGCGGTCAAAGGTTACTGACTCGATATCGTCTTCAACGTAATCGCCCAGTTGCAGATCCGGGTTCTCTTCCAGCAGGCGAGAGGCTTCAATTTCCATCTCACGGGTCGGTTGAGTGACTTCTTCAACAACCATCCAGCGGCGGAAAGTGTCAAAATCACCGGTACGGCGATCGATACTGACTCGCACTTCAACGTCGTATTCGTATTTTTTCTTGGTTGCCGTGGCAAGCGCAATTTCCAGTGCTTCGAAGATCTTCTCACGTGGAAGAGCTTTCTCGTTGGAAACGGCTTCAACTACCGCCAGAATCTCTTTGTTCATCTCAGGTGCCTCATCCAGACCTTAAAACTTTGGTACCAGGTTCGCTTTCTGGATGTTGCTCAGTGCGAACACTTCATTTTTACCGTCAACTAAAATGGTGATCATTTCGCCTTCGGCGCCAACAATGGAACCTTTCCAGTTACGACGGTTCTGCATTGCCATACGTAACGTCAAGGTTACATCATGGCCAATAAAACGTGCATAGTGTGCAGCGGTAAACAGTGGGCGATCTAATCCAGGTGAAGAAACCTCAAGGTTGTATGCAACAGAGATAGGATCTTCAACATCTAGTACTGCACTTGCCTGATGACTCACTTCAGCGCAGTTTTCAACATAGATACCATTTTCATGGTCAATATAGATACGAAGAGTGGAGTGTTGGCCGGCACGGATAAACTCGACACCTACCAACTCATAGCCCAGAGCCTGTACGGGTGCTTCCAGCATCTGGGTTAATTGCTGTTCTAACGTTGCCAAGATAACCCCCAAGAAATAAAAAAAGGGCCTAAAAGCCCAGTCACATCGTCTAAGACGCCGTATACAGATAACAAAAAACCCCGAAAATCGGGGTTTTTAGCAACTGGACCCTGATTGTCGCAATTGCGACGTGAGAAGAAATGGTGTTCTTCTCTTCTCTGATTAAGTATAGGAGATAACTTAACATCAGAGAATGGTTGCGGGGGCCGGACTTGAACCGACGACCTTCGGGTTATGAGCCCGACGAGCTACCAACTGCTCCACCCCGCGTCCGAAACGTGCAATATACTATCTTGCGACCATCTTTTTTTCAAGATTTATCAGGTCTACAAACTTGGTGCCGAGGGCGGGACTTGAACCCGCACACCACTAAATGGGCACTACCACCTCAAGGTAGCGTGTCTACCAATTCCACCACCACGGCAAATTCTTTACAGCTTACTTATTACTTAGTTGGGATATCGTTGTTCTGATCCGCAACTTTAACCGCTGCTGCTTTTTCTTGTGCTGCAGCTGGCTGACTCAGGTTTTCCCACTCGCTGCCTGGTTTAGTTTGATTGTGAGTAATATTACCCAGTACTAAACTGATCAGAAAAAATAGCGTAGCAAGAATTGCTGTTGTCCGAGTCATGAAATTACCGGAGCCACCTGATCCGAATACGGTGTTCGAAGCACCTGCACCGAATGAAGCTCCCATGTCCGCGCCTTTGCCCTGCTGGATTAATACCAAGCCGATTAGCCCCAGCGCGATTAACAAATATACTACGAGTAAAATTTCGTACATGGTCTAATCCATTTGTTAACGCTTTGCAGTGTGCTGGACAGTCAAAACTACCAGCGCGACACGATGCTCTCAAACCTAAGAGCGGAGAGAATACTAGCGAAAGTACCCGATACACGCAAGGTAATTTTTTGTTTTCTCTATTAATTGCTGAAAAATCAAGCACCCTTACGGCTAAACTTTAGTATTCAGTAAAAAAGCGGCACATAGGCCGCTTCATCTTGTTTTTACTGTGACTTAGGCTAGGTTTTACCAATCTATTTAAATATATTGATAACTGTTCTAAATCACGCTTTATAACCTGTTGTACTTTTTTAGCCTTGTGCTTTCACTGCCGCGGCAATATCAAGTGCATACTGACGTACGTTATCTAGATTTTCACCTTCTACCATGACGCGGATTAAAGGCTCAGTACCAGATTTTCGCAGTAAAACTCGGCCTCGGCCTTGCATTTTAGCTTCAACAGCGACCACTGCCGCTTTTACATCATCAGCATCAAGCGGGTTATGCTCACCAGCAAAGCGGACATTTTCAAGCACTTGCGGGAACAGTGTCATACCACTACTAAGATCGCTAAGGCTCATTTTATTGCCAACCATTGCGGCAAGAACCTGCAAACCCGCCACAATACCATCACCTGTGGTTGTCATATCCAGTGCAATAACATGGCCAGAGTTTTCAGCGCCTAAACGCCAGCCTTTTTCGAGCATCATTTCAAGTACGTAGCGGTCACCTACTTTTGCACGGGCAAACGGGATACCCAGTTGTTTGAGGGCAATTTCCAGCCCCATGTTGCTCATCAACGTACCGACTGCACCACCTTTTAGTTTGCCATTGCGCAGTGCTTCACGGGCCATGATGTAGAGGATCTGGTCACCATCAATCAGGTTACCAAGGTGATCGATCATCATGATCCGGTCACCATCACCATCAAGTGCAATACCTACGTCAGCTTTTTCTGCCAAAACCCGCTTTTTCAGTGCCAGCGTGTCAGTTGCACCACATTTTTCATTGATGTTCATGCCATCTGGCTCACAGCCAATGGTGATCACCTCTGCACCCAGTTCACGCAATACGTTCGGGGCGATATGGTAGGTTGCACCATTAGCACAATCGACCACAATTTTCAGATGGCTTAGGCTCAGTTCATTTGGGAAGCAGCTTTTACAAAATTCGATATAGCGACCAGCAGCATCTGTAATGCGGCTTGCACGCCCTAACTCTGCCGATGTTACGCAGGTCAGTGGTTTTTCCATTTCAGCTTCAATCGCTTCTTCAACATCATCGGGCAGTTTTGTGCCATCAATAGAGAAAAACTTAATACCATTATCATCATATGGGTTATGAGAAGCGGAGATCACAATACCGGCTTCAGCACGAAACGTACGAGTCAGGTAAGCCACTGCCGGGGTTGGCATTGGACCGGTAAAGGCGGCAGAGAGGCCTGCTGCTGCTAGGCCAGCTTCAAGCGCAGATTCAAGCATATAACCAGAGATTCGCGTATCTTTACCGATCAGTACTTTACGTGATCCATGACGCGCCAAAACTTTACCTGCTGCCCAGCCGAGTTTGAGTACAAAATCGGGGGTGATAGGTGCTTGCCCTACTGTGCCGCGGATCCCGTCAGTGCCGAAATATTTACGCTTACTCATGGATGAGATTCCTTAATTAGTCTTTAGTGCAGCCTGCATCACATGTAATACGTCGGCAGTTTCCTGCACGTCGTGTACACGAATGATCTGAGCGCCTTTTTGTGCCGCCAACAGGGCACACGCCAGACTTCCAGCCAAACGTTCTTCTAGTTTATTGTTGAGTAGTTTACCAATCATTGACTTCCTCGACATCCCCACAAGTAACGGATAGTGCAGTACATGCAGTTTTTCGAGCTGATTCAACAATTGATAGTTGTGTTCAAGCGTTTTTCCAAAGCCAAAACCAGGATCGAGCAAAATATTTTCACGTAAAATACCCGCAGCAAGGCATGCTTCTGCGCGCTGCTGCAAAAAGGTACTGACTTCACTGATCACATTTTGGTACTGCGGCTGCTGCTGCATGGTATCGGGAGTGCCTTGCATGTGCATCAAGCAAACCGGTACTTGCTCTGCAGCGGCAACAGCCAGTGCACCTTCACTTTGTAGGGCGTTGATATCGTTTATCAGATGTGCACCTGCTCGGCAGGCTTCACGCATAACCACCGGTTTGTAGGTATCAATCGAGATCCAGACATCAAGCTCACGGCTTAACGCTTCAATAACCGGAATAACACGATCCAGCTCTTGTGCCTCACTGACGATATCTGCCCCCGGACGCGTTGACTCGCCCCCGATATCAATAATAGCAGCCCCCGCACGTTGCATAGCACGTGCATGGGCTATCGCATGAGTTTGCTGATTAAATTGGCCACCGTCAGAGAATGAGTCGGGGGTGACATTAAGAATGCCCATGATTTGTGGCCGAGTCAGATCAAGGGTTCGGTTTTTACTGCGTAAAATCATCTGTGTTTGCACCTTTAAATAACCGCCACATTCATCCATCGGTTAAGTCTGTCGTGGCTATCACACCATCACGTAACGATATAGCGACATAAGATATAAATAGAAAAACCCCGAGCAAGCTCGGGGTTTTATTGATAATGCGCGTTAAACCGACGGTTTATCGTCTGATTTATTTTCTGGCTTATCGTTTTCTACAGCAGGTGCAACCTCAGCGGTTGGCTGCGTATGCGTTTCTGCTACCGGTACATCAGAAGATGTGGCCGATGACACGCTTGGCTCTGCTACAACAGGTTCTGCTGCTGACGCTGTCTGTGGATGATCACTCCAGCCTGCTGGCGGACGAACATCAGTCTTACGCTCCATCAGATCATTAATCTGCGGGGCATCAATGGTTTCATACTTCATCAGCGTGTCTTTCATGCTGTGTAGGATGTCCATATTTTCAGACAGAATCTTGCGCGTACGCTGATAGTTGCGGTCAATAATGGCTCGCACTTCAACATCGATAGCGCGGGCAGTTTCATCAGACATGTGCTTGGCTTTTGCCATTGAGCGGCCTAAGAACACTTCGCCATCTTCTTCTGCGTACAACAGCGGGCCGAGTTTCTCAGAGAAGCCCCACTGGGTCACCATTTTACGGGCAATGTCGGTAGCACGTTCAATATCATTAGACGCACCGGTAGACACTTTGTCTGCACCGTAAATCAGCTCTTCAGCAACACGACCACCGTAAAGGCTAGAGATCATGCTTTCAAGATACTGACGGCTATGGCTCACCCGGTCCTGCTCAGGCAGGTACATAGTGACACCCAGTGCACGACCACGTGGAATGATGCTGACTTTATAGACAGGATCATGATCCGGCACGGTACGGCCAACAATGGCATGACCGGCTTCGTGGAAGGCGGTGGCTTCTTTCTGGTCTTCAGTCATCACCATAGATCGGCGCTCTGCACCCATCATGATTTTGTCTTTCGCTTTTTCAAACTCGACCATTGAAACAACACGCTGGTTATTACGTGCAGCAAACAGTGCCGCTTCGTTGACTAAGTTAGCCAAGTCAGCACCGGAGAAGCCTGGTGTACCACGAGCAATCAGAGAAGCATTCACATCACTTCCCAAAGGAACGCGACGCATATGAACTTTCAGAATTTGTTCACGGCCACGCACATCTGGCAAGCCAACCACAACCTGACGGTCGAAACGGCCCGGACGCAATAATGCAGGGTCAAGAACATCAGGACGGTTAGTTGCTGCAATAACGATGATTCCTTCGTTACCTTCAAAACCATCCATTTCAACCAGCATTTGGTTCAGTGTTTGCTCACGCTCATCGTGGCCACCACCTAAACCTGCACCACGCTGACGGCCTACTGCATCAATTTCATCGATAAAGATGATACATGGTGCCGCTTTTTTGGCTTGTTCAAACATGTCACGGACACGGGATGCACCCACACCGACAAACATTTCAACAAAGTCAGAACCGGAAATAGTAAAGAACGGAACTTTAGCTTCACCTGCAATGGCTTTTGCCAGCAAGGTTTTACCGGTACCCGGTGGGCCAACCATCAGCACACCTTTTGGGATCTTACCACCGAGTTTTTGGAAACGGCTTGGATCACGCAGGTACTCAACCAGTTCTGTTACTTCTTCTTTTGCTTCATCGCAACCGGCGACATCAGCAAACGTCGTTTTAACCTGATCTTCGGTCAGCATACGCGCACGGCTTTTACCAAAGGACATTGCACCTTTGCCGCCACCGCCTTGCATTTGGCGCATGAAGAAAATCCATACCCCGATCAGCAATAACATTGGGAACCACGAGATGAAGATAGAAGCCAGCAGGCTTGGCTCTTCAGGCGGCTCACCGTAAACTTTAATTTTTTTGTTAATCAGATCATCAAGCAGTTTAGGATCGTTAAGTGGCATATATGTCACTGAACGAACGCCATCACTTTTGGTGAACTGAATTTCACGACCATCAATACGAACTTCGCGGATCTGGTTTTGGCCGACATCATTGACAAACGCGGTGTAATCCACCTGACGGTCATTGGATTTGCTCGGTCCAAAACTCTGAAACACCGACATAAGCACGACGGCAATGACGAGCCAAAGAATTAGATTTTTCGCCATATCACTCAAGGGATTAACCTCGCTTTACAACTGATTGTGAACTTGAGCTAGAGTACTACAGTTTGTACCCTGTAGCCACAATGTAAACTTCGCGCGATCGAGCGCGTGAAGAGTCTGGCTTACGAATTTTTACAGTCGTAAACATTTTCCGTATTTCGTTGAGGTAATCGTCAAACCCATCTCCCTGAAAAACCTTGACTACAAAAGCACCTTTGGCTGCAAGCACCTGACGGCACATATCTAAAGCAAGCTCAACTAAATACATGGCTCGCGGCTGGTCGACTGACGAGTTACCACTCATGTTAGGTGCCATATCTGACATCACAACATCTACCATGTCATTCCCAACACGTTCAAGCAGTGCATTTAGTACGGCTTCTTCGCGAAAATCACCTTGCAAGAAATCAACCCCGACCATCGGGTCCATCGGTAAAATATCACAAGCAATGACGTGCCCTTGATCACCAATTTTATCAACCACATATTGTGACCACCCACCAGGAGCAGCACCAAGGTCAACAATTGTCATGCCTGGTTTAAACAGTTTGTCTGATTGCTGAATCTCTTCCAGTTTAAAATAAGCACGCGAACGTAGTCCCATTTTCTGGGCTTCTTGTACATACTTGTCATGAAAGTGTTCATCTAACCAGCGCGATGAACTGCCTGTGCGTTTTTTCTTAACCATATTTCATCCGATACGCAAACAAACTATGCGGAATTGTCTCTCACGCTTGGTGATAAACACTAGATGGCGGTAGAATGCCGCGTTTTCAACCTTTAGAGTGAAAAAAGCACCATGACTCTCTCCAACAAACAAAAGCAGCACCTGAAAGGTCTTGCTCACCCACTCAAGCCCGTGGTAATGCTTGGCAATAATGGCCTAACCGAGGGTGTGCTTGCTGAAATTGACGGCGCACTGAATCATCATGAACTGATTAAAGTTAAGGTTGCCGCGGAAGAGCGTGAAACCAAAGCACTGATCGTTGATGCGATTGTACGTGAAACCAAGGCGCACAAAGTTCAGGTGATCGGTAACATTCTTGTACTATACCGCCCAAGCGAAGATCGTAAAATTTCTCTGCCTCGCTAATTATTAGCAGGGAATTGACGATTTACATCTTATCAAAGGCCGCTTTTGCGGCCTTTTTTTTGCCGTGATGTCGGTGTTGATGTCTCTTTTTAGAGGTATTTCACGTCTAAAATTTCAAATTCAACTTCGCCACCCGGTGTACGAATAACGACAACATCATCTTGCTCTTTACCAATCAGGCCACGAGCAATCGGTGAGTTAACCGAAATCAGGTTTTGTTTAAAATCGGCTTCATCATCACCCACAATGCGGTAGTTTTGCTCTTCATCAGTTTCAATGTTCAACACTGTCACCGTTGAGCCAAAAATAACTCGGCCATTGTTTGGCATTTTGGTGATATCAATCACCTGTGCATTGGATAGCTTCGCTTCAATTTCTTGAATACGGCCTTCACAAAAACCCTGCTGTTCACGTGCAGCATGGTACTCAGCATTTTCTTTCAGATCACCGTGCTCACGCGCATCAGCAATGGCATCAATGATCTCTGGACGACGTACGTTTTTGAGGAAATCAAGCTCTTCGCGCAGTTTCTCAGCACCGCGTACTGTCATTGGGATCTGGTTCATAAAGCGTATTACCCCTTGCAAACGAACTGTTTTTATCAAGTCAGTAAAAACAAAAAAGCAGCGTGGCTTACCTAACAAGGTAAAGCCAATGCCGATAAATTAATATTTCTATTCTAACGTGGAGTTAAGCATGGGTCATCGTTTACTTTTTTCCTACTTTGTTCATAGTATGTGAACACTTCCACTTAATTTGTATTCAGTCATGCGTTTTTTTATCACTACCGCGCTTACCGCCTGTATTCTTTCGGTGCAGGCTCACGCTAGCATTATACCCATTAATGATTATGAGCAGGCATTACCACCTGGTGCTCAAGCCACGGTATTAGTGCAATCAACGGCCAGTAATCAGCCGATGCTGGCGTATCAACCCGATAAAATGGTATTACCTGCCAGCACCCAAAAAGTGTTTACTGCATTAGCTGCGCTGTTAGAACTTGGGCCAGACTTTCGTTTTAATACCACAGTAGGGACATCCGCAGCGATCCAAGAAGGGGCTGTAAATGGCGATTTGGTGGTTAAATTCACTGGTGACCCGCGTTTAACCCGTGATCAGGTTCGCAATTTAGCGCTGCAATTATCCAAGCAAAATATTCGGTCTGTCAGCGGAAATTTAGTGATAGATACATCTGTCTTTGGCAGCCACGATAAAGCACCAGGCTGGTCGTGGAACGATTTAACCCAGTGCTTTAATGCACTACCTGCAGCCGCCTCTATTGACGGAAACTGCTTTTATGCGGTGCTTAACAGTGCCCCAACTCTGGGCGATCTGGCTACAGCATCCGTTGCCTCACGCTATCCGGTAACGGTTGAAAGTGAAGTCAGAACCGTGAGCCGCAAAATGCCCGAAGCCCGCTATTGCGAGCTGGATGTCGAACCTAAAGACAACAACCGTTATGTATTAACCGGTTGCTTGGTTCAGCAAAAAGAGCCGTTTGGCCTGAGTTTTTCAGTACAAGATCCGGCTAACTATGCAGCGGGTATTGTGCGCCAAGAGTTAACTCGCGCAGGTATTACCATTAGTGGTGAAAACAAGATTAGCCGTACTCCGGTCACCATGGACAATATTCTGGCCGAGAATGTTTCAAAACCAGCCTCTGCGCTGCTTAAAACTATGCTCAAAGAGTCTGATAATCAGATTGCCGATGTGATGTTTCGCACCGTTGGCCAGCACTACTACGGTGTTCCGGGCACATTTCGTTCCGGTTCAAATGCAGTCAGGGCGATTTTATCGAGCAAAGCTGGCGTACGGTTTGGTAATACGTTGATGGCCGACGGTTCAGGATTATCACGGCACAATTTAGTGTCGGCTCAAACTATGATGGATGCCCTGCAGTATATTGCGCGCCATGATGCAGAGTTGGGCATGATTGCTATGCTGCCAGTTTCGGGCACTGACGGTACGTTGCGATACCGAGCGAGTGTGCGAGATACACCGCTTAAAGGGCAGGTTCATGCGAAAACTGGCGCACTACAAGGGGTCTATAATTTGGCCGGATTTATGCGTAATGCACGTGGTGAGCAAGTTGCTTTTGTGCAGTTTGTTTCCGGATATTCAGCCGAAGATCACCGTACCCGCCGCGCCGGTTTAAACAAATTTGAATCTCAACTCTATAAGGCTATTTACAATAATTAATGGGCTATTTTGCCGATAAAACACTGTTCTCAGCCCAGTTTACGGGCTGGGAGTCGAGCATAAAATTGTAAAGAAAAATTGTCTTAATTTTTTTACAGGCAGCTTTACAGCCCGTGCCATTTGAACCATAAAAAAACCGCATCAAAAGATGCGGTTTTATTTTATTTTGAATAAAAACAACTTGTTATTGCTGTTTATTCATTTACACGCCGATTTTACGGTGCATCTCCTGAACCGAAATAACATTGGCAGCCGGATCAGCGGCCATTGCCATTGCGGTGGCAAATGCACCATTCAATGTAGTGTCGTAATGCACTTTATATTGCAGTGCACTGCGGCGCAGAAGTTTTGAATCTTCTATCGCCTGACGACCCTCAGCGGTGTTAATAATGTAGGTATATTCACCGTTTTTGATACGGTCTTGAATATGCGGACGACCTTCGTGCACTTTATTCACCAAGCGCGGGTTTATTCCAGCTTCGCCGAGTACCACTGCTGTACCGTGCGTCGCATCGAGCTCAAAACCGAGTTTGAGCAGTTTCGCCGCTAAGTCAATCACACGTTGCTTGTCGCCATGGCGCACAGAAAGTAGAGCTCGCCCCTGACGAGGTACTTTATAGTTTCCGCCAAGTAAGCCCTTCGAGAAGGCTTCGGCAAAAGTATTACCCACGCCCATGACTTCGCCAGTAGAGCGCATTTCTGGCCCTAACAGCGGGTCAACACCTGGGAATTTATTAAACGGTAAGACAACTTCTTTTACCGAGTAATACGGTGGAATAATCTCTTTCACTGCGCCCTGCTGCGCTAATGTTTTCCCCACCATAACCCGAGCGGCGATTTTCGCCAGCGGCACGCCAATGGCTTTTGAGACAAACGGTACGGTACGCGCAGCACGCGGGTTAACTTCAATCAGGTAGACATCGTTACCTTTAATCGCAAATTGCGCATTCATCAGACCACGCACGCACAGCTCAAAGGCCAGTTTTTCGATTTGCTGGCGAATGACATCCTGAATCTCTTGGCTCAGGGTGTAGGCTGGCAATGAACATGCTGAGTCACCGGAGTGAACACCGGCCTGTTCGATATGCTCCATAATGCCGCCAATCAGTACACGCTCGCCATCACAGATAGCGTCTACATCCACTTCGATAGCATTATCAAGGAAGCGATCGAGCAGTACCGGAGCATCGTTCGATACGCTGACGGCTGTTGTAAAGTAACGGCGTAAATCAATCTCATCCGACACAATTTCCATTGCGCGGCCACCCAACACGTACGAAGGACGCACCACCAGCGGATAACCAATCTCTTTGGCTTTTTCGACGGCTTGCTCAAGGGTTGTGACGGTTGCGTTTTCTGGTTGCTTTAGACCCAAACGCTGCACTGCTTGCTGAAAACGTTCACGATCCTCTGCACGGTCAATCGCATCAGGGCTAGTACCAATGACAGGAACACCGGCCGCTTCAAGCGCACGTGCCAGTTTCAGTGGTGTCTGGCCACCGTACTGCACGATAACCCCTTTAGGCTGCTCAACACGGACAATTTCAAGTACATCTTCCAGTGTTACCGGCTCAAAGTAGAGGCGATCAGAGGTATCATAATCGGTCGATACCGTTTCAGGGTTACAGTTAACCATGATGGTTTCATAACCGTCTTCACGCAATGCCAGTGAAGCATGTACGCAGCAGTAATCAAATTCGATACCCTGACCGATTCGGTTTGGCCCGCCGCCCAGCACCATAATTTTGTCATTGCTGCTTGGGTTGGCCTCGCACTCTTCATCATAGGTAGAGAAAAGATACGCAGTATCAGTGGCAAACTCAGCAGCGCAGGTATCAACGCGCTTATAAACTGGAAAGATTTCAAAGCGGTAGCGTAACTTACGCAGTTCGGTTTCAGACACACCAATCAGTGTAGCCAAACGCGCATCAGAGAAACCTTTACGTTTTAGTTTTCTGAGTAAATCGGCATCTAAACCGGCAAAGCCGACTTCAGCCACATGCTCTTCTAAACG
>NZ_JBOFRH010000426.1:0-1773 GCF_051650925.1 Plesiomonas sp. | reverse complement strand
AAGAGTTGCTCGGTAAGCAGGTGGTGGTGTTATGCAATTTAGAAAAAGCCAAGATGCGCGGTGAAACCTCAGAGTGCATGCTGCTGTGCGCCGAAACCGATGATGAATCAGAAAGCGTATTACTCACCCCTGAGCGCATGATGCCAACGGGCGTCAAGATTGTGTAATGTTGAGTAAGTGTTGGCCCGCATGCAGTTATGGGCGCGGGCCTAATATTTAGGCATGTAATGCAGACGCGCAGTAAAGAAGACTATGCACAAAAAACGCTTTAATCATCATACTATATTTTGGTAAAAACATTTAATCTGATATACTTAAAATCATTTTTGCTTATTTGTGCTGTTAGTTTTTCGCTTGTTACTTTCTCTTTCTTCATTTTACTCTTTTTTACTTTAAATCTTTTGTTTTTACCCTCTCTTGCAATTTTATTTTGATAGTTATCCCTTATTTTAAGGATAGGTAATAACTATTATTCGCCACGTGTATTCTGTCGCTATTATCCGCTCAGAAAGCAAAACCCACTGCTTTTTAAATGTATTCACTTTATATAATTTTTTAAATGCGCTGCTTGACCATGTTTCTTTTGGTCGGTGGCGCATATTTTTTTAGCAGACAGACTATAATCATGATGTTTAAAAAGAAAACATGTGCAGCAATTGTGTCCTCAGTAGTATTGGCATCTCAGGCTGCGCATGCCAATTCAAATTCAGAGAATATCTATGATGCCTTAAATAAAAATGGAATTGTGGTTGCTGGTGCGTTTGGTAAATCCAACGTATTAGCACTTTCGGATAATGGAAATACGGCATTAGGCTTTACCGCGCCGAGTATGTAAGCGCCGTCAAGCGAAGTAGTGGCTAGCGTATGGGATAGCCAAAAGGGACTTATCAATCTTCCTAAAGCGGCGGGTTATAGTGGTTTAAGCGCTGCGCGGTCAATCAGTGGTGATAATGCTTATATTATTGGCTACCTTGGGCGAGAAACCGGTGGTGAGCGTGCGGTATATTGGGACGAACAATATTGTGTTCATCTGTTAGATAATTTATCCAGTAATGAACATGCAAGTTCTGCAGCCTTTGATATTAGCCGGTATGGTAATATTGCAGTGGGAAATGCCAGCACGGACAGTAATTTATAAGCCGCGGTGTATTGGACTCGCCATGACAGTAAAGTTCATGTTTTGAACACCCCAGGTGATAATTCATCCGCCAGTGCAGTGAACGGTGATGGCTCGATGATTGTAGGTAAAACGAATATCGGCTCATCGGGTGTCACGCATGCTTTTCGGTGGACTGAAAACACGGGAGTCGAGTTATTACCGAGTCTAAGTAATCACACCATTTGAGTGATACTGGGCGTGTGATTGGTACCTCACAAAACAGTAGCGCAATTAATCGCGCTGTATATTGGGATGCGGATAACCAGATTCATGATTTGGGAACGCTACGCGCAGATAATCAAGGTGATAGCCAAGCGATTAATATCAGCCGGTTAGGCTCGGTGATCTCGGGAACCAGTATTACCGATGCTGATCAACATTTGGGCTTTATTTGGAAAGACGGACAAGGGATGCATTCCGTCAATGATTGGCTAAAACATGCTTATGTTGATGCCGGTAGCATGGTTGCTAGCAGTGTGAATGCGATGTCTTCTGACGGGGCGACGATTGCCGGTCAACTCACCGATGGTAGTGGGTATGTGGCGCGAGTGGTTACCATCCAAGAGCCTCCCGTGGTAAAACCGGATGAACCTAAGCCGAACGAACCTAAACCC
>NZ_JBOFRH010000425.1:0-2334 GCF_051650925.1 Plesiomonas sp. | reverse complement strand
CCAGTTGCGCTCTATCCGCCCCTGAAACTCACGTACCCCCAGCGTATTTGGCAGTGTTTTAGCCGGTGATAACACGCAGGTTGTGCTGGAATCGGGCGCTGTTAAGGCAATATCCTGATCTGCCAGCGCTGTACAGGCTTGTTCAAGCAGCGCCGCATCCCCGGCTTGCCCTTGTTGCAGCAGATACCCAAACGCACTCAAGTGAAGATCTGTCGCTTTATTTTTGCTATTTTCACTTTTACCGCGCCCAGCGGATAAGGGGGCAATACCAATCTGGCACTGATACACGGCGCGGGTTAGCGCGACATAAATCAGTCGCACATCTTCGGCCAGCCGCTCGCGCTCGGCATGAACTTTCGCCTCTTCCGAGCCGGTTAAATCCAGCACGGCAGACAGGCTCTCATCATGATAAAAATCGCCTTTTGCCGCCCGAAACGAGCAGGCAAACGGCAGCCAGACCAGTGGGTACTCTAGCCCTTTCGATTTGTGGATGGTGACTATCTGCACCAAATTTTGATCACTTTCCAAACGCAGTTGCGGGTCATCTCCGCCACGCTGTGGTTTGTCAATTTGCTGGGCCAGCCAGCGCAGCAACGCATGCTCACTCTCTTGCTCGGCGGCAGCTTCTTGCAGCAATTCACCCAGATGCAGCAGGTTTGTCAGTCGGCGCTCACCCTCACTGCCCGCCAGCAGATTCTCGGCCAATTTACGCTGTTGAATCAACTGACGCAGCATCGGCAGTACACCGTGTTTTAACCACTTTTGTCGGTACTCTTCAAATTCAGCAACGGCCATCTCCCAGCGCCACTCATCATGGTTGAGCAAGTCAAGATCAGCCGCCGTCAGCCCCAGCAGCGGTGTTGCCAACCCTGCACGCAACAAGCGCTCTTGCCCCGGCAGTAAACAGGCTTGCAATACCCGCAACAGATCACCCGCTTCTTGGCTGGAAAACACACTCTCTCGATTCGAGAGATAGACTGAAGCCACCCCGCGAGTGCTCAATGCTTGGCGAATCAGTGCTGCTTCGCGCCCCGTGCGCACCAGAACGGCAATATCACCGGCCACCACTGGCCGCAGTTTGCCGGTTTTGCCGAGCAGCGCGCTGCCTTCAATACCCGATTGCAGCCAGTGGGTAATCGAGCTGGCACAGGCCTCGGCCATCTGCTGCTGATAATCACCGTTATTGACCCGCTCACCGCCCAGACAACAGAGCTGCATGGCTGGCTGCACTTCCCCCTGCAACATAAATTGGCGCTCTGCAGCATCAGGGGCAGCATCAACGGCTAAAAATGGGATATCCTGCTCAAACAAAAAAGGGTTCACGGCATGTGAAAACAGTCGGTTTACCGCATTAACCATGCTACGAGATGAGCGCCAGTTGGTTTGCAGTGTATAGTGAGCGCTTACATTTCTTCGTGCTTCAATGTAGGTGAAAATATCGGCCCCGCGAAAAGCATAAATGGCTTGTTTGGGATCACCAATCATTAGCAAGCCGGTATCCTGCCGGCCGCCATACAGGGTATGGAAGATGTGATACTGCTGCGGATCGGTATCTTGAAATTCATCAATCATCGCCAACGGATAGCGCTGACGAATGGCATCGCCGAGCAAACCAAGCGAGTCATTTTTTAGTGCTGACGAAAGGTGCGATAACAGATCATCAAACGATAACTCGGCGCGCGTCAGTTTTTGCTGCTGCATCGCCTGACGCATCTCGTGTACGGCGCTGTTGATGACCAAGTCGCGAAGAGTAAGTGAGTGCTCACAAAAAGTATCAATCTGACTGAATATCGGTAGTGCAGGTGCAATCCCTTTGCTGGTCAATTCTGACAGTGTGGTCTGCTTAAAACGGATCAGGCAATCAGGGTGCACATAGCTTTCGGTCGGTTGCAACGCCCATGTTGTCAGCTCACCCACCCACTTTGCCACCCAGTCTTTGCGGTAGCGATTTTTCGGAATACCCGAATCGGCAATATGCGCCTCAATATCTGCGGCAACCACCAGCCATGCACTTTTCAGCTCGGAGATTAATGCCATAATTTTCTGATGCCGCGCCACCAGATCCGTATCGCTCTCTTGGCGTTTTATTTTCGGCATCGGGCCACTCAGATAACGGCTGACCTCATGCTTGAGCACTTCGGGCGTAGCCCATGTCTGGCTAATCACACTGGCCATATCAAGCGGTAACGGGTAGAAGTGCCGCCGCCAGAAATCAAGAACCACTTGCTGAATCAGTGCGCTCTCATCGGTCAGGAAGGTTTGTTCAAACAACGTGCCCGATTCAAAGGCATTTTGTGTCAGCATGCGCTGACAAAATCCATGAATAGTATAAAC
>NZ_JBOFRH010000424.1:0-3559 GCF_051650925.1 Plesiomonas sp. | reverse complement strand
CAGGGCGCGCATTATTCCGCATTTCCCTTTGGCTGTCAAGGTTTGTTTTTCACATTCCTTAAAAGCGTTTTATTCTTTACTGCTTAGCTTTCAGTGATTTGCATCACGGTTGCCGTGTCAGTGGGGTCGCATTATAGGGCGTTTTGAGTTTGGTGCAAGAGATAATATAAAAAAATAACGCGTTCGCGTCATTTTTAATCATTTCCCATGAAAAAAGGCTGTTTTGTTATTTTAAGCACGCTAATTCGCTGAATTGTTGAGCGAATTCTTTCACTTTATCCCAATTGGTGTATTCAATTTCTTTGCTTGTGTCGGTTTCTCCGCCGGTAATGCGCATAATGAGTTGGATCATGATGCGGTCAAACCATTTATAACGTGGGTAGTAGAGTGCACCGGCAAAAACAGCGGCCAGTTTCGGCTTCCACGGGGAGCGTTGCAGGAACTTCTTTATATAGGCATTGGTTTCCGGTGTGTTTTTACCCTCTTTACGGGCTGTGAGGTTTACACCAAAAAAAGCGCTAGGCCGAGTGTTGAGTGTTTGCTGGTGTTGCCCGATAAATTGTTCGACGGCAGGGTTAAAGTGCCCATAACGGATGGAGGCACCAATCAGGACGGCGCGGTAGTTATCCCATTGTGGTGTGAAGGGTTGCTGGATATCACGCAGCTCTACCGATGCAGGGCTGAGTGTAGCGGCGATGTTCGCCATGATGCGCTGGGTTTGTCCGTCGGTACTGGAGTACAGCAGTAACAGGGTATCGGCCATGATCAGTTCTTCCAGAAAGTAGGGGTGAATAGGACCAGTAGGGTAAAGACTTCCAGCCGACCAAATAACATGGCGACGATCAATATCCATTTGGCACTGGCATTCAAATCAGCAAAGTGCGGGGCAACTAACCCAAGCCCAGGGCCAAGGTTGTTAAGGCTGGCCACGACAGCGGAAAAGGCGGTGAGTTCATCAACGCCGGTGGCGATAACGGCGATCATGCATACAATGAAGACCAGTGTATAGGCGGAAAAGAACCCCCATACGCCTTCAATAATGCGTTCAGGCAGGGCGCGACGGCTGAGTTTGATGGCATAAACAGCGTTAGGGTGTACCAGCCGCTTTAGTTCGCGATTCCCTTGTAAGTAAAGAAGCAGGATACGGATAACTTTTAAACCACCGCCGGTTGATCCGGCACAACCGCCTATAAAGGAGGAGAACAGCAGTAAAATGGGGAGGAAAGAGGGCCAGTCAGCAAAGCTGGCGGTAGAAAAGCCTGCGGTGGTGCTGATGGATACGGCCTGAAAGAAGGCGTTATCCAGTGCCAGCCATGCGTTGTCGTATACATCTCGATCAAACAGTACCCAAAAGCAAATGAGGGTTAGGCTCAGTTGTACAAACAAGAAAAAACGACACTCCGGATCACGCCAGTAGTGACGCCACGGGGTACGACTGGTAAGGGCGGAGAAGTGCAGTGCAAAGTTGCAACCGGCAATAATCAGGAAAACAGCGGTAATGACGTTGATCAGTGGGCTATTAAAGTAGCCAATGCTGGCATCGTGGGTAGAGAAGCCGCCAATGGCGATGGTGGCAAAGCTGTGGCTGATGGCATCAAAGACACTCATTCCCGCGCCCCAAAATGCAAGGGCACAGGCGATGGTGAGTGAAACATAGATAAACCAGAGTGTTTTGGCGGTTTCGGCGATGCGGGGGCGCATTTTATGATCTTTTTGTGGCCCAGGCATTTCGGCACGATACAGTTGCATGCCACCTATCCCTAATAAAGGAAGAATGGCTACGGCAAGGACGATAATCCCCATACCGCCAAGCCATTGCAGCATTTGCCGATAAAACAACAGGGCTTTGGGCAGGTTATCCAGCCCAACAATGACGGTTGCGCCAGTGGTCGTCAGGCCGGAGAAGGATTCAAAGAAGGCATCAGTCAGTGAAATGGGCAGTTCGTTGGCAAAAATAAACGGCAGTGCCCCAACGCTGCCAAGCACGGTCCAGAATAAGACGACGATGATGAAACCATCACGTGATTTAAGATCGTGTTTGTCATGGCGGTTTGGAAACCACAGCAGTGCGCCAATGACCAGCGCGGCAACAAACGTTTTGGTAAACGCGGTACCTGCACCATCGCGATAGAGCAACGCCACCAATGCCGGAACGAACATGGTGACGGAAAACAGCATGATCAGCATGCCAACGATGCGGGTGATAGAGCGAAACTGCATGTAACAGCAATCCTTCGAGCTAAACTAAACGGTGATTATTCAGGCAATGCCTGCAGGATAACGCTACCGCGAGAGCGATCTTTAAGCGTAGCGGAAAAAGCTGCGACACTCTCAATCGGTAAGGCGAGTGTTAATGTCACCTGTTCGGTAAACTCACTCTCTATTTTTTCACCCTGATAGTCGGGTAGTATATTTTCAATGGTGCTCAGGAGTGTGTAGTCACACACCAGACGGTAGTGTTTACGTTCAATTTTCTCTTGTGTTATCAACAGTTTCAGTGCCTGCTGCGGGCCATTTCCATAGGCCCGCACTAGCCCACCGGTACCGAGCCTTATCCCACCATAATAGCGCACCACAATGGCGGTGATCTCACCGACACCGCTACCAAGCAGACAGCTTAAGATCGGTTTACCGGCCGTTCCTGCGGGCTCTCCGTCATCAGAGAAGCCCAGTTGTTGTGAGTCATGTGGGCTGCCGGCCACGAAAGCCCAGCAGTGATGCCGAGCCTGTGGGTGCTCGGCTTTGACCTGATTCACAAATTGCTTGGCCGCATCAACTCCTGCGGTATGTGCCAGCAGGGTAATGAAACGGCTTTTTTTAATCTCCTCTTCAAACACGGCGGTTTGAGCAGGGATAGGGTAATGCGCCATAAAAACGGTGCGCCATCAATAAAAAATAAAATACGGTTAATTGAGTGCCAGATCACGGGTGAGGTTTTCAACACCGTGTTCGGTAATCACGATGTTGTCTTCAATCCGAATTCCCCCAAATGGGCGCAGTTGATCGATTTTCGCCCAGTTAAAATTGGCGGCTAGCGGGTGCTGTTTCCATGGTTCGAGCAGTGAGTCTATAAAGTAGAGGCCCGGTTCAATGGTCAGTACCATGCGCGGCTCAAGCTGCCGAGTACAGCGCAGAGCCGGATATTCGGCCGGCGCAGCAAGGTGTGTACCCTGTTCATCTTGCATAAAACCTGCAACATCATGCACTTGCAGCCCAAGGAAGTGACCTAAACCGTGTGGCAGGAAGGGGCGGGTGACGCCTTCGGCCATCATGGTATCTTCGCTCATGCGGACAATATCATGCTGACGCAGCATACCGGCGATGCGCTGATGCATCTGAATATGCAGATCAATATAGTGCATGCCCGGCTGAATGCTGGCGATCAGTGCCTGCTGTTGCTCGTGCATATCACTAATCAGGGCGGCAAAGTCATTTTGCTCGCGCGCATAGGTTCGGGTGATGTCTGCGGCATAGCCGTTATACGATGCACCGGCATCGAGTAAAAAGCTGTCTGAACGGGCCGGTGTTTTTTGTGCCAAGCTGGTGTAGTGCAGTACGG
>NZ_JBOFRH010000423.1:0-4368 GCF_051650925.1 Plesiomonas sp. | reverse complement strand
TTACGCTTTTACCTGTACTGCTGCTTTTATTTCACTGCTATCTTTTTGTTTATCTTTTACATTTATCCGCTTTAATACCCTCTGCATAAGATTATTACGCACAGCAATAACCCTATACAAAGAACATCTTTTGTTATCTTTTATCGCATTGCTGCCATCAACCTTTAGCGTTATTGTTTAAATCATCAGCTCTCATTAACATTTTGCTGTTAACTTATACGCTAAGGGCTCAAACAATGAACAAGAAAACTATGTTAAGTGTTGCATTTGCTGCACTGTGTTTTTCAGGTGCTTCTTTCGCTGCCACAGCACCTACAGCGCCTGCACCACAAGATATGACCTGTAAGGATTTCCTGTTACTTAATCCACAAGCTCAAACTCCAATGGCGTTTTGGGTAGCAAATGCCGATACCGATTATAAAAATGGTGATTATGTCGATTCACAAGTTGTCGGCTCTATCACACCCATGATTATTCAAGAGTGCCAAAAAAATCCACAACAAAAAATCAGTGCTATGAAAACTAAAATTCATCAAAAAGCCGCAGAATTGCGTCAAGCTGCCGCAAAATAACCGTTGAGATTAGCTAACTCGCTCTCACTATTTATTTTTGATTTTTTGGTTTCACTGATCAGAACCGTTGATTTCTCGTATCTGAAAATGGCGGTGTCGAAAATAACCGAAAAAAGCAGAGAGGTGTCATCTGTATACCTCTCTGCTTTTTTATCTTCTTTCCCTGAATACATAAATTTATTCACTGTCATCTCACGGTTTAAATCACACCGTGGCAATAAAAACACTCACTCATCACGATAAACCACTTCATCTGTGTTATTAAAGCATGTTATAGAAAGTATGATGTGTGTGGCATACCGCACAATATAGGCTCAGGCTCAACATCACCCTTTTCCCTATGAAGGATCTATTATGCTTTATGTTATTTTTGCTGAAGACGCTCCCAATAGTCTGGAAAAACGCCTTGCAGTTCGTCCACAACACCTTGCCAGATTACAGCTATTGCAACAAAGTGGTCGGCTTTTTGTGGCGGGGCCTAATCCGGCAATAGACCAACAAGACCCAGGAAGTGCCGGTTATAGCGGCTCAACAGTCATTGCTGAATTTGATGATTTAGCCAGTGCAATACAGTGGGCAGATGCAGACCCTTATACAGTAACCGGTGTATACCAACGTGTTACCGTAAAACCGTTTCGTAAAGTTTTGCCGGAATAAGCATTAAAAGCACAGTATTTACCGACAGCGCGAATATAAGTAAGTAACCAACAAATACGGGTTATACGTTGACTATTTTGATTACACCGTGGTCATGCTATAACCCAGTATATATTGTATACTGACACCACTGTGTCTACCGGCGCTCAATCCTATTTGTCGGTATAACCACTATATTAATATGTTCTTATATAGGTAATTAACCGCCCATGTTACGTCGACTCTGCTGTTCACTTATTATTTTGGCACTTGCCGGATGCGCCGCATCACAGTCACAACGCGAGGCTGAAGATCTTGCCGCTATGCAAGTTAATAAGCTAACTAAATATCTGCCGATGCAATCAGATGGCTACACACTGGTAGTTGCCAACAAATTAGTCAGCAATATTAAACTGATTTTTATACAGGATAACCAACAAAAACCGCAGGATCAGTCACCCAGCCAGTTTTTAGGCGCATATAAAATGCAAATGTGCGGCAGCCCTGAAATCCGTCACTTACTGACTAAAGGTGTCACCTACGCAATCACAGTGAACAATTTGCAAAGCCAGCCGGTTGGTCAACTAGCACTTGATAATAACAGTTGCCCATAGCCGCAACGTCACGGGTACTGATGAGTTCACATCAATACCCGTGAGCCACAAATACACCGAGAAAACAGGTGATCAAACAGCAAAATTCAGAACAATATTGCCGGAAGGATTAAGAGAATACTGTAACGTTTAATCTTCCAAATCATCAGTTATCACTCCCCCTTCAGGCAGAGACACTGATGGCCAAGGCAGATCCCACGGGGTTTGCCACTGTGCTAGCTGCGCCAGTACTGCAGCATGTAAAAACCACTCTCCACACTCAGGCAGAGCGCTGATCGCATAACACTCACCTTGGTAGGTAAAACGCAGTTGCCACGCATGTAAATAACCGCGATCGGCCTGACTTTGTGCGTACAGCGGATCACCTAAAATAGCTGCACCGACACTTTTCAATGCTACCCGTATTTGGTGAGTTTTTCCCGTTGCTGGTTTCACAATAAACAGACGCTTTCCTGTTCCGGTACCGGCACTAAAAAATTGTGTAACCGCAGGATTATGCAGGGAAGAGAGCAGTTTCCAACTACTGCGCCGAGAGCGCTGCATATCTCCGGCAACTTTCCCCTGTTTACGCTGTGGTTGTTTATCTGAGATCGCAATATAGAACTTCTCAACCTGACGTTGGGCAAAAAGACCCGATAACGCTGCAGCAGCCGAGGCATTCAGTGCTAAGATAAGAAGGCCTGATGTCATTTTATCTAAACGATGCACCAACCATACCCGATCAACACCCAACTGTTGTGCAACTTGTGTGGTTAACCCCACAACCTCATCATCACGGTGTACGCTGATACCCGCAGGCTTATTAAGAACAATAAAATCAAGGTGTTGAAAAACGATAGAAAACATGAATACCCCACAGATAGTAGGTAAATTATACTCCTGTCGCACACAGATAAAAATTCAGAAGTAACAAATTCACATAGTTTATACAGTCAGAACAGTTTCACCAAACCGTATAAATACTTAAACTACTGAAAAAAAAGACAAAGCTGGCGTAGGATGAAATATTTTTCTGACATAATTAATATCGTCGACTGGATACTTATTTTTGGCTACTGGCTGCTCGTTGCAGGCGTAACCTTTAGGGTATTAATGAAGCGCCGTACCGTTGCCGTTTCTATGGCATGGCTGCTGGTTATCTATATTTTACCGTTATTGGGTATTGTTGCTTATTTACTGTTTGGTGAGCTCTACCTTGGCTCACGGCGAGCAGCCCGCTCACAGGCAATGTGGAAACCATTTTCAGACTGGTTTAATAAACTCAGCCAGTGTGATCAACTGGTCAATTTAAAATCCAGCCATACCGCAGCACCATTATTTAATTTATGCCGCCGTAGGCTTAAAACCCCCTGTATCAATGGCAATAAGCTCAATTTATTTACCACGCCCAATGATATTTTAAAGGCTATCACCCACGATATCTCTCTAGCCACCCATACTATTTCAATCGTATTTTATATCTGGAGCAATGGCGGTCTCGTTGATAACGTGGTGAATGCACTGCTTGATGCCGCTAAACGGGGTGTAAAATGCCGCGTAATGCTTGACTCAGTCGGCAGTGTAAAATTCTTTCGCAGCCAATATCCACGCCTGTTTCGTACTGCTAATATCACGCTAATAGAAGCTCTGCACGTCAATCCACTACGTGTTTTTCTACGCAGAATGGATCTTCGTCAGCACCGTAAAATCATTATTATCGATAACGCCATTGCCTATACCGGCAGTATGAATATGGTTGACCCACACTTTTTTAAGCAAGATGCCGGTGTCGGCCAGTGGGTTGATATGATGGTGCGAATTGAAGGGCCTGCAGCCTCAGCACTAAACTGCATTTATGCGTGGGATTGGGAAGTTGAAACCGGTGAGCGCCATCTGCCCTCTTTGCCCAATTGTCCGCTGTTGCCCATCACACAAGATAATGCGCATGCCGTACAGGTATTAGCTTCGGGGCCCGGTTTTCCTAAAGATCTGTTACCACAAGCACTGTCTACGGCCATATTCTCTGCACGTAAACGTATCGTGATGACAACACCGTATTTTATCCCCGATGACAGCCTGATGCTGGCACTCTGTTCAACCGCTTCACGTGGTGTACAAATTGATATTGTACTACCTAAACACAATGATTCTCTGATGGTCGGCTGGGCAAGCCGAGCATTCTTTGATGAATTACTTACCGCAGGTGTCAGAATTCACCAATTTGAAGATGGTCTGCTGCATGCCAAAAGTCTGCTTATTGACGATCATCTCAGCCTTGTTGGTACAGTAAACTTAGATATCCGCAGTATGTGGCTCAATTTTGAAGTCACCATTGCTATTGATGATACCAACTTTGGTGAGCGGCTGGGCATTGTGCAGGATGACTACATCGCCCGCTCTACCCTGCTCAATATCAACCAGTGGGCCCAGCGCCCGTTATTGCATAAAATTACCGAGAAGATGTTTTACTTCTTTACCCCACTGCTCTAATAACGCTATTTTTTTAACGAAAATAGAGCAGGCAATAAACAGCTCGCAATCAAGAATAGTTCGTATTATCATAAATG
>NZ_JBOFRH010000422.1:0-2489 GCF_051650925.1 Plesiomonas sp. | reverse complement strand
AACGAGAAAACCGCATCGGGCACTAAGCCTGAGCGTATGTATAACTATCATAGACAGCCAAACAATATCACTAGCCGATACTTTTTCAGCATTATTCTGTGTGAAATTTCAACTATTTTCACTTATCCACCATGAATTGCTTGGTGTAGCGCACATTCCTTGAGACAATCAGCGCTGTCATTCCATTCCAAACGGTTAATAATGAAAATCTTAGTCCGCAACTTATCCCGCTCAACCACTGAACAAGCAATTCGTACCCTGTTCTCTGCCCACGGCTTTGTATCAACGTGTAATCTGGTATTGGATCAGGTAACCGGTAAATCAAAAGGTTTTGCTTTTGTTGAAATGCCGCACGAAAAAGAAGCGGATGCGGCCATTGCAAGCCTAAACCAAGCCGAAGTTGATAAATTCAACATTCGTGTTAAAAAAGCAGACGCATAATCTGCTTGCAGAGTTCAAGGCTTTTGTACCCACCAGCCCAGCTCTGATATAACAGCAGCACATAAACAACGGCGCACAATGTTGCGCTGTTGTTGTTTTTATCTCCACTAAAACGCACGAGCAGTAAAACACACCTCTTTCTGATTTAAATCAAAAATACTTCATACCAAACCAAACACCTTGATTTTCATTTATCAAAATAAACAACCAAAAACGTCATGAATAATTAAGGAATAATAAATGATCTTATTATATAAAACGGAGGCGATATTGAGATGTTATTTATATACTCCACAGCATATTGCCAATAGATACTCTTTCCCCCACACTTCACCCGATACTGAATTTTCTCTCTTTTATATATTGGTTCACGGAAATCCAACATAATGAAAAAACCTGTGGTTAGTCTTTTAGCACTGCTGTCACTGTCTTTCTCTTCGTTTCACGTACTTGCACAAGCACCACTCACCTCTAAACAGATCGAGACGGTTGTGAATACGACGCTGCTCCCCTTGATCAAACAGCAAGAGATCCCCGGAATGGCGGTTGCAGTCATCTATAACGGGCAGCCTATGTACTTTAATTATGGGCTGGCAGATATAACAACCCAACGTCCAGTCACTGAAAATACACTGTTTGAGCTCGGTTCGGTAAGCAAAACGTTTACCGGAGTGCTTGGCGGTTATGCCGCCGAAAGTGGTCTGCTAGATTTAAATGATCCGGTAACAAAATACAGCCCAGAACTTACCGGAACATCATGGAAAAATGTGACGATGTTGCAACTGGCAACCTACACGGCAGGTGGTCTTCCTCTCCAAGTGCCTGATCAAATCAACAATCAGGCTGAACTGTGGAAATATTATCAACAATGGCAACCACACTATGCAGCCGGTACAACACGTGTGTATTCGAATGCCAGTATCGGTTTATTCGGCGCATTGGCTGTCACAAAAAGCCCGCTACGCTTTGAGCAGTTTATGGAAAAGCATATATTCCAACCCCTAAAATTAACCCGCACATTTATTCATGTGCCGGAGTCGATGCAACCAGACTATGCATGGGGATACCGCAACGGTCATGCTATGCGTGTGACTCCCGGTATGCTTGATGCGGAAGCCTATGGCGTAAAATCAACCACACATGATATGGTCAAGTTTATGTTGGCCAATATTGACCCTACGGTCTTCTCTGCCAAAAATCCGGTTTTAGAACAGGCTATTACGCGCGCACAATCACGCTATTTCCGTGCAGGAGAGATGTATCAGGGGCTAGGCTGGGAAATGTATAACTGGCCTATCAATCCGCAAACGATAATTAACGCCAGTGACAATAAAGTGGCATTACAACCACAAAAGGTTACAACGTTAACGCCTGCTGTTGCGGCAGTATCAGCATCGTGGGTACATAAAACCGGTAGTACCAACGGTTTTGGTGCTTATATCGCGTTTATTCCAGAACAAAAAATTGGGATTGTTATGTTGGCCAATAAAAATTACCCCAATCCAGTACGTGTAGAAGCGGCCACAAAAATTCTTCAGGCATTACAGTAACCCCACAGCATACTCTCTCTTAGCACCACACCAAGAGAGAGTATTTATTGTGCTATAAGCTCACCATCACATACGGCCTACTCCACCAGCACACAAGATAAACACTCAAATCCATAACAAAAACAAATCAATTGTTTATTTTTTGAGATTGAATTGGGAATATATCCCCGAAAAAATTCAGACCCATGTGAAAAATCAATCTGTTTTGATTATTGCTAACATTTTCCTGCAGTACTGTGGTTGCAGCGGTAGAGTTAGCACTATTTTATTTACCCACGGTGTTTTCTGCTTTGTTTATTCTCTGCCACGCCAGCACCTCTGCTACTTCCAACCACACGGCTTCTTGTTCAAGTGCTTTACCCTGCCGTTGCATGGTATCAATTAAGTGTTTTAACTCCGGTTCAAACTTGGGATAAGCAATATGCTGCAGCATTGCATTAAATTCACGTTGGCTACTTTGCCACAGATGTTGACTGCCAAGATCGGTAAGTTGTTGCA
>NZ_JBOFRH010000421.1:0-1927 GCF_051650925.1 Plesiomonas sp. | reverse complement strand
CATAACCAACCGGCACACCATCCAACCAATCATCAATATCTGACCAGTGAATTCTGTCGCAAATAGTTACCCCACCGAATGCCTCGATCAAAAGAGCTGCGGTTTCTGGTGGGCAATCGCTGATTTCAGGCAGTGGCTCATCGCTCAATAGCTGCTCAGTAGTGCAACCCAAGATGGATGCTACCGCTGAGAGTTTAGCTTTTGGTATTGAGTTACGTGATTTCCAATTACTCACAGTGGCCGAGTGTTCACCCAGCTCCTTAGCGAGCCACGCCATTGATAGCGAATTTTTTTCTAACCACTCCTCAACCTTCTTGAACATCACACATCCTCACGGCATTATAAACATAACGTTTGCAAAATGGACACGTTACGTGTATTAATGACTTATGAATACTCAAAAAATTCTAAAACGCCTGAGAGACCATTTCGGTTCGTGTACCGGAGTTGCAACCCAAATTGGATGCACTAAGGCATGCGTTACGAACTGGAGCTCTCGCGGGATTCCGCCATCCCGCCTGCCAGCGCTGTATACACTGGCTCGGCAACACAACATCGATCTGGACGTTACTGACTTCTGGCCGGAAATCGGTAACACACAACCGGAAACAAAATGAATGCGTTAAGTGTGTCACACATTCGTTTACATACAAGTCGTGTACCAGATTTAAACAAATCACCTCATTTTAGAGAGGTACATATGCAAAACGTATTCGGGTTAATACAAAACATAGTAAATGCGTCGCGCGTTAGTATATCCCGTAAGACTGTTGCGTGTCATATCGTTGATTCTGTATTCACACTAGGAATAAACACCCGCGCTGGCGTTCGCGATCTGCTGGTATCCCCGAAAACCACTGACGATATGTGGAACAACGAACAAAACCTGTTCCGTGCGTTAGATCGTTCAGAAAGCAACCTTGCCAATCACGCTGTAGTCGTCAGCTTGCTGCCGGCAGTTATTCACGCATTCCCTCAAATCGCAGAACAGCACCTGAATGATTTCTTAAATCCTTTGGGGGTTGTTTGTCACCTGATGGACCCAGAAGCCAAAGCACGTCATGACCTGAAGGTGCTGGTGGGTAAGTCATGCAAAGAGCATGGCGAGTCAGCCAATGCTGCGCTGAACCATTTGCTGGCGGGTGATGATGAAAGTCGGCTGGTGGCCATTAAGGAAGCGCATGAAGCGTTGGCTGCATGTCAGAGCGTGCTGTCAGCACTGGAAGCGATAACTCCAAAAAAGTGAAAAGCCCCGTTGCTGGAACAACAGGGCTTCTCGGAAATCATCGGTTCGGAAAGGAGAGAACGTAATGATTCAACGCAATTTAAACAAAGAACGGCGCCTCACACAACTGAAATGCTTGCCTATTCGTGGCGGCTCTCGTGGTGGTTACGTGTACGAGGTGAATTTTGCAGGTGTGAGTTGCCGGGTTAATTCGGCGTTCGCTGCGTGGATGATGCAACAGGGGGCGCGCTGATGGCTAAGCAAAGCAACGTGGCGGTTACTGCCAAGACTTCAATCAAGGCTCGGCTGCTGGCTGAGATCGGCACGGGCCGTGCTGAGTTTTACACGAATGACATCGCCAGCCGTTTGGGCTGCCGTGCTCAGCAGGTATCTGATTCTCTGTCGAAGATGGAGTTAGACGGCGAGTGCCATGTTTATCGCAAGGCAATGCCGAATAACCGTGTGCACATGACTGTGCGGCCTATTCACGTGGTTTCACGTTTGTGGCGCTTGGCGTTAGGAGTGAACAGGCCATGAGTATTGAATCGTTATCTTCTGGGGTGGCGGTGAAAGCTAAGAAGCCTGCGCGCTCTAAGAAGCGAGCAGTAGAACAGGCTCAAGGCCCTGATGGTTTAGTCGTCATAGCCAGCCGTAACCATGCCTTTGGCCTTGAATTCGCTAAGCGTTTTCGTGCTGCTAAGG
>NZ_JBOFRH010000420.1:0-1890 GCF_051650925.1 Plesiomonas sp. | reverse complement strand
CTGAGCGTGCTGAGGTTGGTTTGCTGGCGTTGCAGTCTGACTTTTATCCGCACTATTACCGCTCGGGGTTGGCGCTGCATCTAATTCACTCTCATCATCATAAGCGCTAAGAGGACGCATCGGCGGTATTGTCGGCTCTCGCTTACCCAGCAAAATATCATCTTCATCCGCAGGCGGTAGATCGGCAACATCATCATCGGCAACGAACTCATCGTCTTCCGCTTGCTGCTTACGACTGCGCGCACCATGGGTAATAAAAGCCACTGGATTTAAGATGGCTGAACCAATATTTTCCGCCAACGTCAGCCATGACAAACCGGTAAACAGAGTCACCGCCGCCGCCCACACGCACAGCAAAATCAGCGTAGCGCCAATACGGGAAAACCAAGGAACAGTGTAATCACTGATGGCCGCACCGATAAAACCACCGGACGGGAAATAATAGAAATCATCGACACTGATCGCGGCTAATCCACAGGACGCGCCAATCAGTAATACGATGCCAATCAGGCGTAATGCCAAATTGAGAAAATCAAAGCGTTCATCGTCACTGCGGCGGCGAAATAATACCCAAGCCGCAATCACTAAAATAGGAGGTATGGTATAGGCCAGTGCTCCGACAGATAAAAATAACGCATCGGCAATCCATGCACCGACACTGCCGGTAATATTTTTGACTGCATCATGCCACGAAGCCTGAGACCAGCTGGGATCTGTGGGATCAAAGCTGAGCAGGGCCACCATCATATAAACCGCAAACACAACACCGACAATCAGAATCGCTTCCATGATGCGGTGCAATCCACTCAGTTTTTTACTGTTTCTGATTTTCTTTTCCACAAGTACCTGGCTCAAGTATGTCTCTCCAGGAGGCAATAGCTAAAGACCAAAAATACGCCGAGCGGCAAAAGCCGCTCGAGCGTTTCAGTCTGGATGAATGACCAGTATTTTAACCAAGCTGAATTTGTTTTGCATCTCTCATGCTTAACGGGTTTTAATCACCAGACGGTTAGTCTGTTTGACCTCTTCCATTACCACATAAGTTCGGGTGTCGTTAACGCCCGGCAGACGCAGCAGGGTTTCCCCCAGCAGCTTACGGTATGCCGACATATCTGGCACACGGGTTTTCAGCAAGTAGTCGAAATCACCGGATACCAGATGGCATTCCTGAATCTCTTCTAACTTTTGTACCGCCGCATTGAACTGGTCAAATACATCGGCTGCCCCACGGTTCAGGGTAATTTCCACAAACACCAGCAGGGATGCATCCAAATAATGCGGGTTCAATAATGCAGTATAGCCATTAATAAAACCCTGACGCTCTAAACGCCGAACCCGTTCAAGACACGGGGTTGGTGACAGACCCACTCGCTTTGATAATTCAACGTTGGAGATACGCCCGTCCTTTTGTAACTCGTTCAGAATATTACGATCGATTCTGTCGAGATCTTTGCTTGGCCGCTTTTTATTCTCTACCATTTTGTTCCACCCGTTTACGTCCTTGCGTGAATTAATTGCTGCTTGAGCTCGAAAAAAGAAACACTCTGCCAACCTACTCGTTATATACTAGCAACATAACCAGCGTTTCTGTTATTACACCGCCTGATTCACCATTAACCATGAGGGTTTCAGATGATTATCGGCATCCCGAAAGAAATCAAAAACCATGAATATCGCGTTGGCATGATCCCTGCGGGAGTCAGAACACTGGTTGCCGACGGGCACCAAGTCCTTGTTGAATCCCATGCTGGCACTCATATCGGATTTACCGATAAAGATTACATTGCTGCGGGAGCATGTATCGTTTCTTCCTCAGATGATGTTTTCGCAAATGCAGAGATGATTGTCAAAGTAAAAGAGCTACAAACAGTAGAACGTACCAAACTCAGA
>NZ_JBOFRH010000419.1:0-1129 GCF_051650925.1 Plesiomonas sp. | reverse complement strand
AACCCATCAGGTAAAACGCTTAGCGTTGTTCGATCAGTTGCCATACACCCATCATATGGAATGTGGCGTATTGCTGGAAAAGCGTCGTTAATTTCAGGCTCATCATTGAATGCAAAAAGGCAGCCAAACGGCTGCCTTTCTTATATAAGTCATCTATAAATCATCTGCGGCTATTACGCGGATGTCACTCAGGATCGTGGAAGTCTTTGTCACTATCCGGCTCGGAATTTTTCTTGAATGCCTTGATGCGATAGGCAATCCAAAAAACCAAAACAATACACAGGATAGTTGGCATAAAGTTGGAGCCGATTTCTGGATACTCTACACGCACAATGGCGCTATACATCAGTAGGCCAAGCAAAAAACATGAAGAAGAGAGAACCGGCATGCCTTCAGGCATTGAGCAGTTCAGATAGCGCTGATGTAGGCAATAAACAGATAAAACCAGCGCTAAAAGCGGAAACACCGAAAACGGCACGACAGAGCTAAATAATGCGGCAAAGGAACCGCTGATAGAAAGCCCAGCAACCAAAGACAGAACTAATGTTCCCACATCCAAACGACTTTTGATCATGACCAACCCTATGCTTTAAATTTATTCCTGAGGCTGAGCCTGCTGCCCGACATTTTCATGTAAATGCGCTATATGTGCTTTTTCTTGCTCACGGCGGTACCAATAATAAGCGCCCTTGGAAATCATCCGCAATTGCAACACTAAACGTTCTTCCAACAAACGGCGGTGTTCCATATCAATATCTAACGCTTCGGCACCTGCGCTAAATACGATGGTCACCATTGCCTCGGCCTGAGCTTCGGTAAAGCTGCGCGGCATGTGATTTTCGATTTCAAGATAGTCTGCAAGTTCCGCAATAAAATGCTGAACTTCACGCTGAACTGCAGCACGAAACGCCGCCGAGGTGCCGGAACGTTCCCGCAATAACAGCCGAAAAGCATTCGGGTTATTGCCGATGAATTCCATAAAAGTCGCCACCGAAGTGCGGATAACGCTGCCCCCTTTGGCGATACGCTGACGAGCCTGACGCATTAGCTGACGCAGCATCAACCCGCTTTCATCCACCATCGTTAATCCTAACTCATCCACATCGCGAAAATGGCGATAGAAGGAAGT
>NZ_JBOFRH010000418.1:0-23533 GCF_051650925.1 Plesiomonas sp. | reverse complement strand
GAGGGGTTTGCCTACGCGCACCGAGCGCTAGAGACCAGTTGGCCTTCATTATGCCGATTACTTAAGGCTTCTACGGCCGCGCTGCCGCATTTGCACTCTGGGGTTTTCCTGCCGGAATATCCGTTAAAAGGCCAATTATCACCGCCATGTGTTGAAAAAACAGTGAGCCACAAAGCGTGGTTGCAGGCATCTCGGCGAGAGGTCGCGGCGGTGCTAGAGTCCGGTGAGCTGAAAAGTGTGTGTATCGAATAATTAAAGAGAAAAGTCAGCGCACTGCAGGAAATGAGGAGGAGACAGTGCGCTGGAAAGATAAAACCGTTACATTGTAGACTCAGTAACGGGCGTTTCATCAGGAGCAAGAGGCATTGCCGACTGATTTTCTGAGTACTCAGCGACTGCTTTTTCATACTCATCGTGGTAAGTCATTCATGTCCTCCCTGTTGTAATAAGTGTTTTAAGAATAGCCACTTTCACCGCGGTTAAAAGGGGGATTCCTACAGAAACGTGACGTACTGCTGAAGTTATTGCGGGTCATTGTTACGATTGTGATCTTCTTTCCTGTCGATTTTAGTTTGTTGCGTAGTAGTTGCATTTTTTATCAGAGAAGTATCGCTCGTATCCGTTATCTGCTTTTTGTTAACCTGACCCCAGTTGTCATTTTCGTCATCATTCTCATACCGATTTTTTGGGGAAGGATACGATTTTCCTTTGGGTATTTTCAGGTTGGCAGTCGCTTTTAACAGCGCTAAATTCCCGCCAATAACGGCAATTACAGTAATGATAATGAGCCATTTATGGGAAAAAATCTCCGCAAGTAGCGCCATTACTTAGCTCCTTGTATCGGCGTGGTTATTTTTGTACGAAAGCACAACTCAACGAATGTAACGCTCAAACAGCGTATCAAGGTGTGTGATCAGGGTTGTTTTTCCGGCAATATCTTCTTGTTCCCATGCATTGATGAGAGATTGTGGTGTCAGTTGTTGAGCCAGTTTTTCAGCCAGTGGCAGATAGCTGATATGCCATGGCTCTATCGCAATGCCGCCCTGATCACGGGTAAAAGGCAGGGCAAAATCAAATTGTGGCAGTGCATCGTGCAGCCAGAGCGTCAGATCACTGAAATAACCGCCATCTTGATACTCCCACGGTTCGAGTTGCAAATGTTGCCCAACCGGTAAACGGTCGGGATCATAAATATCAATCTCGGTTCCCCAGTGATGTCGGCTCGCTCCTGGCAACGCTGACCAGCGTAAAATGGCATGGCAGCGAGCCAGTTCATCAAGTGTCAGTACATTCACTGTTTGCCCTTGATCATCGTGTACCCGCCGTTGACCGGAAAATTTTGCATTCCAGATAGCTTGCTGGCGTGAAAAATCACGAAAACTGCTGGCTGCTTGCAGGTTGAACCCCTGCTGCTTGGCTGCCTGTTGCAGTGCAATGAATGCAGTACAGGCTTGTGGTTGCAAGGCATGGCGATTATCCAGCGGTTGCAAATGCCGGCGGCTCTTTCCGGTTAAACAGAGCGGGTCAAACGCGGTGATCACAACAGTAAATTCTCCAGTGTATGCTGATACATATCGGTTAATTGTTCCAGATCGGCAACCCGCACACACTCATTAATTTTGTGGATAGTGGCGTTGACCGGCCCTAGCTCAACAATTTGGCTGCCCATTTGGGCAATAAAGCGCCCATCTGATGTACCGCCGGTGGTCAGCAGTTGTGGGGTGATCCCTGCCGAGCGCTGAATGGCCGCGATCACCGCATCCACCAGTTGCCCTTGTGCGGTTAAAAACGGTTGGCCAGAGATATTCCATGTCAGGGTGTGAGGTAAATCGTGCAGTGCCAGCAGATCGGCAACCCGCTGCTGAACTTGAGCGGTAGTCACTTCGGTGCTAAAACGCAGATTAAACTGCACATACAGTTCACCGGGGATCACATTATTACTGCCTGTGCCCGCCTGTACGTTGGCTATTTGCAAACTGGTTGGCGGGAAAAATTCATTGCCCTGATCCCACTCAATATTGACCAAGTCATTCAAAAAGGTCAGCGATTTATGCACCGGATTATCGGCCAGATGCGGGTAGGCAACATGCCCCTGCACACCTTTTAGATACAGATTGCCGGTCATTGAACCACGGCGGCCATTTTTCACCACATCACCTACCTGTGTGGTGCTTGACGGTTCACCAACCAGACAGTAATCAATCATCTCATCACGTGCCATCAGGGTTTCGACAACTTTAACCGTGCCGTTCACCGCGCTGGCTTCTTCATCTGAGGTCAGCAAAAATGCTAACGAACCTTGATGATCGGGGTTTGCCTGCACAAAACGCTCGGCGGCAATCACCATTGCGGCCAGTGAACCTTTCATGTCTGCCGCCCCGCGCCCGTATAGCATGCCGTCTTGAAGAGTGGGCGTGAAAGGGTCGCTCTGCCACTGGGTTGTATCACCACTTGGCACAACATCGGTGTGTCCGGCAAAGGTGAAACAGGGGCGCGCGGTTCCGCGTCTGGCCCACAGATTGAGGGTATCGCCGTTAGGCATCCACTCAAGGGTAAAACCCGCGGCGGCTAAACGGTCGGCCAACAGCGTTTGGCAGCCCGCATCATCAGGGCTGACCGAACGGCGGCGAATCAATTCACTGGCTAAATCAACAACGGTTGTCATGGTGCGGGTACTCTCCCTGTAAAATGTAGGAATGCAGACCGGTTTTTAGCCTGCATTTTTTTATCGTTTTTATCATCTCTACCTGCCAATAATTGGCGGGCATTAGCCTGCAAATGTTGCTTGATACAGCGTATCTTTGAAACCAAGTAGATATTGCGGTTGACTGCCAGTTGGGTTTTGGTAGACCAACAGCGGGCGCTTGATCATTGCTGGGTATTGCAGCATTAGCGCGCTGGCTTTTTCTGCGGTCAGATCTGCTTTATCACTTTCAGGCAGTGTTCGCCACGTTGTGCCTCGGGTATTGAGCAGCGCTTCCCAGCCGAGTTGTTCCACAAATGTGTTGAGCAAATCAGCATCAAGGCCATCAGCACGGTAGTCGTGAAAACGATAGGCAATATTGTGATCATCAAGCCAGCGGCGGGCTTTTTTCACGGTATCGCAGTTTTTTATTCCGTACATCACACTCATCAGACAGCCTCTTTTTTTACTATTACATAATGATTGTCTACATCCCTCTGGTGGTGTTAGTGCTATAGCGCATGCTGTTATAACGTATTTAGCCAGAAACGCACTTTTAGCGATAGTTAGCGATAGAGCATTTATTCGGGGGATGAAGAGCACTCGTGTAGACGTTATACCGCGAGCCAGCTATCTAGGTAAAGAGGAGGGGTAAAGAGCAGGGAAAATCACCATTAGCTCACAGTTATTGGATTTTAATGCGCAAGATATGATCAGGCAGTGGGATAATGGCGAATATGATGTTTGCCAAGGAGTGCGTTATGCGTCTGAATTCTGTCTTTGCCCGCCGTTTGTATTTGTGCCATTTACTGGCCAGTACCGAGCGGCCGAATATCCCTTTTTTAATGACCACGACCGGCTGGCCGCGCCGTACACTGCAAGATGCGATGAAAGCACTGCATGGGTTAGGGGTTGAGATCCACTTTGTGCAAGACGGTATTCGTAATAATGACGGTTATTATCAGTTGCAAAGTTGGGGGCCGTTGCAGGCACAGTGGGTCGCCGAGCACCTTGATGAAATTCAAACCGCACTGGCATCTGATCAGCAATAGGCTACAGCCACACATAGAGCTATTGATATAGCCATAAATTACAGCCGTAAAACAAACCCCCTCATGCCATGTGTTCTGGATGAGGGGGATGCGAGAAAGAATAATCTGTTACAGCTTACGGCAAAAATAGCATGTTCGCCGGTTACCCTTCAGTGGTGTTTTTCGTGGTGATTAACTGCTGCGCTGCTCTAGATACAACACGGTTGCGGCAACCCGTGACCTGACATTTAACTTGCGCAGCATATTACGGATGTGCACTTTTACGGTCTCTTCTGAAATGTGCAGTTGCAGCGCAATTTGCTTGTTGGACTGGCCGAGCGCGACCTCTTTGAGCACATCAAGTTCACGCTCAGTTAATCCAGCCAGCGGTGCTGGGTTGTCATTTCTGGACTGCAAATATTCATACACAATATCGCTGAATACTGTTTTTCCCTCTGCTGCCTGCTGCAATTTTTCCAGCAATAAATCGGGCTCAGTATCTTTCAGTAGATAACCATCGGCTCCGGCATCAATCAGCGCATAGATATCGGCGCGCGAGTCGGAAACGGTCAGAATAATAATTCGGCTATCAATATTTTCATGGCGTAATGCTTTGAGTGTATCAAGCCCTGACATGCCTTTCATATTCAGGTCGAGCAGGATCATATCCGGCTGCTTGGCATTGGCTAATGCAATGGCTTCACTGCCATTACTGGCTTCGCGGATTTCAGAGAATATCGGCTCAAGTTCAGCAAGCTGGCGAACTCCACGCCGCATCAGCGGGTGATCATCAACAATCAAAAGCGTGTATTGTTCGGTCACGGCGTTACCTTCTGTACTGCTGTTGTAGTGTAATTATCCTCATTAACTCTTGGGTAATGTAACTCAAAGCGTCAAACATTACCGCTAACTTAATGATGATAAGTTTAATGATGTCGAAAGGTTAGTTGAACCTCGGTGCCCTGTGGCTGAGTGCGTTGAATACTGAGCTCACCGCCTAAACGGGTGGCCCGTTCACTCATAATACTCAACCCATAATGGCCTGCAGGCTCTTCAGTGCTGCTAATACCCACACCGTCATCGGCAATACTCAGGATATTGCAGCCATCGTCGGCGATGTGTCCGCTGACACGGATAACATGGGCATTCGCATGTTTTATCGCATTAAGTACGGCTTCACGTACGATTTGCAGTGCATGCACCTGCTGTTGAGCGGTTAATACCTGTGAAGGTAGGCGACAATCAAGGCTGATGTGCGCAGAGGTTTGTGCTTGTAACGGCGCGAGGATCTGCTCAAGTGCTTGATGTAGGTCTGCTTCTTGAATCGTCAGGCGGAATGTGGCCAGTAGTTCACGCAGTTGCCGATAGGCATCGGTCAGCGCTTGTTCAAAATCTGCAATAATCGCGTAGGTTTTGGCCTGATCATGCGGCAAGGTGCGTTTAAGAAGCGTCAGTTGTATGCGTAAAAATGACAACGCTTGTGCTAAAGAGTCATGCAGTTCGCGGGCGATAATCGCGCGCTCTTCCATTAACAGTAATTGCTGTTGTTGTTTTTGCAGCCGGCTGAAATATAACCCGCGTGCAATCATTCTGCTGATATTTTCCATTAAACGCACATCTGGGCACTGCTGTGGCGCACATTGCCAGTGTAAAATCCCCAATATATGGTCATTCATATACAGTGGCAGTGATTGATGGGTGCTGGAGGCTTGTGCTTCACCGCGCCGCAGTATCCAGCTTTGGGCTGTATGTTCGGTAACTTCAAGTTGGATACCGTGCAACTGCTCTTCCTGCAACACTTTATCAAGTAACAGCTCAAGTGTGGGCTGATCAACTTGCGTGACATTCAGGGTTTGCGAGCACTCATACAGCACCGACAGTGAACGGTTGGCATCTGTTAGGTTCTGGGTTTTCATCGCCACTTGCTCTTCAAGAGAGCGGTACAGCTTGCTTAGCTCTGCTGACATGGAGGTAAAGGTGCGTGATAAGCCGCCCATCTCGTTGGTTAGATCAACGGCCAGAGGCTGATGGGCAAATTGCCGGTTTTGAACCTCTTTGCTGGCCGCAATCAATTTATCTAGCGGGGCGATAATTTGCCGGCGGGTAAACAGCATAGTGAAAAGTGCTAGAAATAGAATGCCGATTAACCCAATACCGCCGGTGACACCGGCAATGGCCAGTTTTATCTCAGAAAAACGCTGCAGTTCGTAAACAAAATGGTCTATCTGGCTGACATAATCAACGATCTGATCAAGATAGTGCTGGTTCTGGTGCTGATTGATTTGCTGATGAATTTGCTGCCATGTTTCGAGCAGTGAACGGTAGCTCTGCCGCAAAGAGTGTGGGGTTAACGGGCTATCAAGCCTGATTAACGAAGGTGCGGTGAGTGATTGCTGGTAGTGTGCCAAATGCTCGGGCAGTGCGTCTGAATGGGTTTTCAGATCGTAGGCAATGCGGTAGCTCTGCATTCGCAGTGAGCCGGCGATATTGATCGCTTCGGCATCTTTTAAGCTGCTGACCAGTGTCATCAACCCGAGCAGGGTTGAGATCATGGATAAAATCACGATACCAATCAGGCTGCGATCAATGGTACGGGCGACAGAGGTCTGTTTCATGTAGGGCTGCGTTTCCTCAAGTTTTATCTTGATCATTTTAGCGCGGGTACGGGGAAGATTTATATCGCTAAAAATGCCATGATCAACAAGATAAAATCAGGGATGCTATTTTGCCTCAGCAAGTATGCACTTGTGCGCATATAATCAGTTATCGGTATAAAAATCACGATTTTGATTTTGTGATCTGGCGCATTATCGCTGGTGGTTTTTTACACAAAGTAGTTGATCTTAAACAATACACACACTTATTTACCTAATTTGGGTAATTATACTGCACGGGATAAAATTCTACCTTACGCTGCCAGTTTCTCCCTGTTTGTTGCAACATTCGGATAATAAAAGAAGAGAATGCCAACAGAGCTTACTCGTCGCCAACTTTTCCGCGGCCATTTTCGCCGTGAAACGATACAACGTGATACGCCTCTTCGTCCGCCATGGGCTAAAAATGAGGCGGCGTTTACGGCTGCCTGTACGCGTTGCGGTGATTGCGTACGCGCGTGCGAGACAGGCGTGCTGGTGGTGGGTGATGGCGGTTTTCCGAAAGTAGATTTCAGCCGTGCCGAATGCACTTTTTGTCAGGCGTGTGTACAGGTTTGTCAGGCGAATGCCTTTGTTCCAACAACCGCACTTGCCTGGCAGCTCTCCCCGCAAATTAGCAGCACGTGCTTGGCCCACAACAGCGTGACATGCCGCAGTTGTCAGGATGGCTGCGAACCGCGAGCCATTCGTTTTACACCGGTACTCGGTGGGGTTAGCCCACCGGTTATTGATGCTGCGCTCTGTTCGGGCTGTGGCGCTTGCGTGTCGGTGTGTCCGGTACAGGCGATTTCGCTGATCTCTGCGGCTACGCTTGATATTGCCAACGCCCACCACAGCACCTTGCCACATCATGAGGACGATAATGCCAAATAACTCCCCGCTGAACGGCCAAACGGCAGTTTCAGTTAATCCCGTAAAAGAGATAACCGTTATGCCAAGTGCCGATACAGCGGTGACTACGCCCAATGATATGCCCGATGAGTGGCACGTGTGCGGATTAGTGGTGCATGCACGCCCGGAAAAGATAGATGCAGTGCGTAGCGCACTGAGCGAGATACCGGATACTGAGATCCCCGGTATCAATGAAGAGGGAAAAATGGTGGTTGTCATGCAGGCTGCGGCCTCTGACGTGCTATTAGCCAATATAGAGTCAGCGCGCAATATTCAGGGCGTGTTGGCGGTGTCGCTGGTGTATCACCAGCAAGATGATCAAGGTGAGGAAATGCCATGAAACTCAGTCGTCGAGACTTTATGAAGGCAAATGCCGCTGCGGCAGCTGCTGTCGCGGCCGGTGTGACATTGCCTGCTATCGCAAATGCGGCCGAGTCGGCTGGGAATAATCAGATTACGTGGGATAAAGCACCATGCCGTTTTTGCGGTACAGGGTGCGGCGTACTGGTGGGTACACAAAATGGCCGTGTGGTGGCATCACAGGGTGACCCTGATGCCCCTGTTAACCGTGGTCTGAACTGTATCAAAGGGTATTTCCTGCCAAAAATCATGTACGGAAAAGACCGTCTGACACAGCCGTTACTGCGCATGAAAGAGGGGCAGTATGATAAAGAGGGCGAATTTACCCCCATTTCGTGGGTAGAGGCGTTCGATATCATGGAAGCCAAAGCGAAGCTGACACTGAAAGAGAAAGGCCCAACGGCCATTGGTATGTTTGGTTCAGGCCAATGGACTGTATGGGAGGGCTATGCTGCGGCGAAACTGTTCAAAGCAGGCTTTCGTTCAAACAACATTGACCCGAATGCGCGCCACTGTATGGCATCAGCGGTGGTAGGTTTCATGCGTACGTTTGGTATGGATGAACCTATGGGCTGTTACGATGATATCGAACAGGCCGATGCGTTCGTGCTGTGGGGCTCCAACATGGCCGAAATGCACCCGATCTTATGGTCGCGCATTACCGACCGCCGTTTGTCCAAACCTGATGTTAAAGTGGCAGTGATGTCAACGTTCGAGCACCGCAGCTTTGAACTGGCCGACTACCCGATTATTTTTACCCCGCAGTCAGATCTGGTGATCCTGAACTATATCGCCAACTACATTATTGAAAATAATGCCGTTGATCAGGATTTTATCACTAAGCACACCGTCTTTAAGGAAGGGGCAACCGACATCGGTTATGGCCTGCGTCCGACACACCCTCTGCAAGCGGCGGCGAAGAACCCAGACAGCGGCGCAGCAACGCCAATTGATTTTGCAGCCTATAAAAAGTTTGTTGCGGAATACACACTGGAAAAAACCGTGGCAATGACCGGTGTTCCGGCCGATTCACTGGTCGCGCTGGCAAAACTGTATGCCGATCCAAATATCAAGGTCATCTCATACTGGACGATGGGCTTTAATCAGCACACCCGTGGCGTATGGGCAAATAACCTGTGCTACAACATCCACCTGCTGACGGGCAAAATCTCAAAACCAGGTTGTGGGCCGTTCTCACTGACCGGCCAGCCTTCAGCCTGTGGTACCGCCCGTGAAGTGGGTACATTTGCCCACCGTCTACCGGCAGACATGGTTGTTACCAATGAGAAGCACCGCCAGATCGCTGAAAAAGCGTGGAAACTACCAGCCGGAACAATCCCAGATAAAGTTGGCTTGCATGCCATTGCACAAGATCGTGCATTAAAAGATGGCACGCTGAATTTCTACTGGACCATGTGTACCAACAACATGCAAGCCGGTCCGAACATCAACGAAGAGCGTTTACCGGGCTGGCGTGACCCGCGCAACTTTGTGGTAGTTTCTGACCCGTATCCGACCGTCAGCGCCATGGCCGCTGACCTTATTTTACCTACTTCAATGTGGGTAGAAAAAGAGGGGGCATACGGTAACGCCGAGCGCCGTACCCAGTTCTGGTATCAGCAGGTTAAAGCACCGGCTGAGTCTAAATCAGACTTGTGGCAGCTGATGGAGTTCTCCAAGCGCTTCAAAGTGGAAGAGGTGTGGCCAGAAGAACTGGTGGCTCTGCAACCAGAATACCGCGGTAAAACACTGTTTGACGTGCTGTACGCCAACGGTCAGGTCAACCGCTTTACGTTAGATGAGATCCCCGAAACACGCCTAAATGATGAATCTCGTGATTTTGGTTTCTACGTACAAAAAGGCCTGTTTGAAGAGTACGCCGGATTTGGCCGTGGGCATGGTCACGATTTAGCGCCGTTTGATATGTACCATCAGGCACGCGGTTTGCGCTGGCCGGTTGTCGGCGGAAAAGAGACCTTGTGGCGTTACCGCGAAGGCTTTGACCCGTATGTCAAAGCGGGCGAAGAGGTTAGCTTCTACGGCAATCCTGATCGCAAAGCGGTCATTTTTGCGCTGCCATTCGAACCTGCTGCTGAAGTGCCGGATAAAGAGTTTGACCTGTGGTTATCCACTGGCCGCGTCCTTGAGCATTGGCATACAGGTTCGATGACCCGCCGAGTCCCTGAACTGCACCGCGCTTTCCCAGAAGCGGTGGTCTTTATTCATCCGCTTGATGCTAAAGATCGTGGCTTGCGCCGTGGTGACAAAGTCAAAGTTATTTCACGCCGAGGAGAGGTGATCTCCTTGATTGAAACGCGTGGCCGTAACAAGCCACCGCGCGGCTTGGTGTACATGCCGTTCTTTGATGCTGCTCAGTTGGTGAACAAACTCACACTCGATGCAACAGACCCGCTCTCGAAGGAAACAGACTTCAAGAAGTGTGCAGTTAAGCTGATGAAGGCGTGATGCAAAGGTCAACCGGTAGCCCAAAATCATCACGCTGCCGGTTGACCTTCAGCGTACCGTGACAACACAACGGAATTTAACGCATGGCAGATTCACCAAACAGCCCGGCAGACCAACCACCACAGCGGCCTGCAAACAAGCCAGCTCGCAGCAACAGTATCAGCAACAACGATACTGCACGTGTCAGGGATAAAACCCCGGCGCGACGGCGTTTTTTGCGCGATCTTGGGCGAACAGCATGCGCTGTAGGGGGCGCGGCTCTGCTACTGGGCTTACAGCAAAAACAGGGGCAAGCTAAGGCAAAAGAGGGCGTATTACTGCGTCCGCCCGGCGCACTGGCGGAACCTGAGTTTAGTGCGGCGTGTATCCGCTGCGGTCAGTGTGTACAAGCCTGCCCGTACGACACACTCAAACTGGCGACGTTGCTGGCACCGGTAGCATCAGGCACACCCTATTTTGTTGCCCGTGCCGTGCCGTGTGAAATGTGCGATGACATTCCGTGTGTTCCGGCTTGCCCAAGCGGTGCGCTCGATCCTGCATTAACCAACATTGATGATGCGCGCATGGGGCTGGCAGTGCTGCTCGATCAAGAGAGCTGCCTGAACTGGCAAGGGCTGCGTTGTGATGTTTGCTACCGCGTGTGTCCGCAAATTGATAAAGCCATTACGTTGGATGTACAGCACAACAGCCGTACCGGTAAACACGCAAAATTCATCCCCACCGTACACAGTGATGCCTGTACCGGATGTGGAAAATGTGAACAAGCGTGCGTGCTGGAAGAAGCCGCAATCAAAGTGCTGCCGATGTCATTGGCAAAAGGGTTGCTGGGGCAACACTATCGCTTAGGGTGGGAAGAGAAAGAAAAAGCCGGACACTCACTGGTGCCAGAGGGCGTTCAACTGCCTGTGCGTCAGCCCGCTCCGGCTGCTGCAATCTCCTCCCCCGCAGAGCCGCTAACATCCGGCAGCGTACAGCTAAAAGAGGGCTTATAGATGGCGGTTAACTCACCCAAGCTAGCAGGGCGCGATGCAGTATCGCGTCATGGCTGGGCATATGCCCATCGATTTTTGCTGGCTCGCCGTGCAGTACAACTGCTGGTTCTGGCGATGTTTCTTGCCGGACCGTGGTGGGGCGTGTGGATCTTAAAAGGCAACTACAGCAGCAGCTTGCTGCTCGATACCGTGCCGTTGACCGATCCGCTGATCCTATTACAAAGTCTGGCCGCCGGACACTGGCCACAAACACTCGCACTGGTTGGCGGGCTGATCATTGCTGTCAGCTATGCCCTGATTGCCAGCCGAGCATTTTGTGCATGGGTATGCCCGCTGAACATGGTCACCGATGCCGCGGCATGGCTGCGGCGCAAGCTGGGGATCCGCACCAGTGCAACACTGCCGCGCATGACCCGCTATGTGCTGCTTGCCATGATCTTGATTGGTAGCGCATTCAGCGGAACGTTGCTGTGGGAGTGGGTAAATCCGGTCGCCACCTTGGGGCGAGCCCTGATTTTTGGTGCGGGTGCGGGCCTGTGGTTGGTGATTGCTGTATTCGTGTTTGATCTGCTAGTGGTTGAACACGGCTGGTGTGGCCACCTCTGCCCGATGGGGGCGCTGTATGGCGTGATAGGCGCAAAAGGCCTGTTACGGGTCAATGCCGTGGCACGGGAAAACTGCACCCGCTGCATGGATTGCTACCATGTCTGCCCCGAACCGCATGTATTACGTACACCTTTACACGGCAATGCCGAACAATCTACACAGGTGCTCAGTCAAGACTGCATCACCTGTGGACGTTGTATCGACGTATGTGCCGAACATGTATTTCAGATAACGACTCGATTGACTGATTCGGGAGTGAAAAAATGAAAAAGCTACTTTCCCTGTGTTTTATGCTGACCGCGCTGGCACTGGGGGCTCATGCTGCCACCACTGACAGTGTTAAAAATAACTATAACGTCGATTTTGCTAAATCTTCCGAAGCGGCGCAGCCGGTCGAAAAAATTGCCACACAACCTAAAGAGCAACAGCGTCTACCGCTTGATTATGTGAATCAGCCGCCGCTGATCCCGCATGATATCAAAGGGTATCAAGTCTCTATGAACAACAACCAATGTTTACAGTGCCACGGTGTTGAGAAGTACCGCGTTTCCGGTGCGCCGCGTATCAGCCCGACCCACTTTATGGATCGTGATGGCAAAGTACTCAACCAAGTTGCGCCGCGTCGTTACTTCTGTTTGCAGTGCCATGTACCGCAAACTGATGCAACACCGATTATCGACAACACCTTCAAACCGACCACCGGTTTTGGCCAGTAATCAGAGGTATCCATGAACACTGAAAAAAAGCCCAGCTTGCTAAAACGCGCATGGACATGGTGGCGTAAACCCAGCCGCTTGGCATTGGGTACTCTGCTGATTATCGGTTTTATTGGTGGTATCGCCTTTGTTGTCACCTTTAATACCACCATGCATGCTACCAGTACCGAACAGTTCTGTATCAGCTGCCATGAAATGAAAGACAACGTGTATCAGGAATACATCGAAACCGCGCACTTTAATAACCGTAGCGGCGTGAAAGCAACCTGCCCAGATTGCCATCTGCCACAAGATTTCACCCATAAAATGATCCGTAAAGTACAGGCCAGCCGTGAGCTGTATGCCAAAGTATTCGGTATCGTTGATACGCCGCTAAAATTTGAAGAGCACCGGAAAGTCATGGCTGAACGTGAGTGGGCGCGCCTTAAAGCGACCAACTCACAAGAGTGCCGTAACTGTCACAACTTCGATAATATGGATTTTACCGCGCAGAAAACGGTAGCGGCAAAAATGCATGAAAAAGCCATTACTGACGGCCAAACCTGTATTGATTGCCACAAAGGTATTGCTCACAAACTGCCGGATATGAGTGATGTAAAACCCGGTTTTTAAGTAAACCTTGCACTTAATTCTGTTTGTGATCAAAAAAAACCGCCCTGCTGTTAAAGCAGCGCGGTTTTTTCACTATTTTCACCCTCAGATCCAACCGCAGGTAATGCATATGTTAAGTTAAGGCATTACACTAACGCGCCTACTACGCAGAGTAGGCCACACTGGTCATGTCTACCGGTGTTGGCGTGAGGCGCTTGTTATAGCATTACAGGCTGTGTGGTTAATGTCGTCGTACAGCGCCTTGCATACAGATGCTGCGTATTAATAATTAAAACAGTTTGAGATAGTTTCGGGTACAGCAATGGAAATTCGTGTTTTTAAACAAAATGATTTTGAAGAAGTACTGACATTGTGGGATCGCTGCGATGTGCTGCGCCCGTGGAATGATCCTGAGATCGATATCGAGCGTAAAGTGCATACCGGTGCCGATCTATTTTTGGTTGCCGAAGTTGCAGGCGAAGTTATCGGTACTATCATGGGGGGTTACGATGGTCACCGTGGTTGGGTCACCTATTTGGCTGTTCACCCAGATTACCGTGGTCGCGGCATTGCCAACGCACTGGTTAATCGGGTTGAAAAAAAGCTGATTGCCCGTGGTTGCCCGAAAATTCATCTGCTAGTGCGGGAAGAGAATCAATCCGTTATCAATATGTATGAAAAGCTCGGCTATGAAATCCAAGACACCATCTGTCTGGGAAAACGGCTGATAGAAGACAGCATTGATGAGTAAGCGGTTACCGTTATGACCTCCTCTTTGCCGAACCCGCCGCACTATCACCCCGATGAATATGATAACCACGGTCAACTGCGCTTACCGTGGTTATTCTGGGCCATTGTCGTGCTACAGGCCAAAACATGGGCACTGTTCATTATTGCGGGTGCATCACGTGAAACGGGCAATACCCTGCTAACACTCTTCTATCCCAGCATTGATGATTTTTGGTTTGGCATGTCGCTTGGCTTGCCAGCCGTATTTTTGTTTTTAGTGGCCGGACGTCGGCATCACTGGCCAAAAGTCTGGCAAATGAGCCGTTTTCTGCTGCCCAGCATGTTATTGGGGGATCTGTTGATGCTGGTCAAACAGGCTATCACCAAACCGGCTGATTTTGCCCTGCCCAATGCCACACTGCTGATGATTACCGTGTGGGCACTGATCTATGTCTTGCGCAGCAAGCGTTTGGCCGCCGCATTTAAACCTCAGGCATTGATGATAGAGCCCCACTAATCGGGTTATCTCAGTATTATACTATCTCAATGTCACCTTAATGCCATCTCAGTATCAGTATTGCTTTTATCACCGAATTACCTCAATAACAGTGTCGATTAATCCGCTATTCTTATCTCATCGCGTGACAATCTGAGTTACCATACGTCTGATTTTTGTCATATTAATCATGAGATATTCAGCGATAACAGCTCATGAATCAGGCTATTAGCCTGATGAACACGCATAAAGAGGAAACCGCATGAAGCATCACGCATGGATTATGGCACTCCCCCTGCTGCTGGCAGGATGCAGTACGTTTTATGGTGATACCCAGACAGACACTCCTCAGACCGAGACTGAAGCCCATACTCCAGCCGCTTCCGGCAGCACATCAAGCTGGTGGTCACCACTTAGCTGGTTTCGCAGCAGCTCAAGCGTTAATGGCGAGCAAGTCTTAGGCATTACACACGATACCCCGATTTCTGCGGATACACTTCAAGATAAGCTGGGGGATCAATACCAAGTGCGCACCGGCATGCAGATGCACAATGGTGAGATTCAGCCCTATGCAGAAGCCCTGCAAGATAATCAGCGTGCACTGGTATTCAGCGGAAAAAGTAAAGATAAGATTGATGCTATCGCTATTTATAGCCCCAAAATTGAGACAGAATGGGGCACGCATGTTGGAAACCTGTTTTCCGATATCTACCCAAAAGCGCTAGGCGCTCGCTGTACAGTAGGGCTGGCCGATACGCCATCAGCTGTTATTTGTCAGGCTCCGCAAGATCAGCGTGTCCGCTATGCCTTTAGCGGCCAATGGAGCGGCCCGCAAGGGCTATTACCGCCTGATGATGTGCTGCGTAACTGGAAGGTACAGCAGATCATGTGGCAGGCAGAGGCTGACTCGGTTGACGCGAGTTGATCCTGTAAGCGGCACACAAATAGCATAAAAGCAGATCAATAACAGATGAATACCGGCCGAATAGCTGCTTACGGTTCGACCAAGGTATGTTTTACCGAGCAGATGTTCGCCTGAAAATGATCGTCTTTAAAAGATAACAACAGAGGATAACCTTATGACGCTAGCTCAAAGTGGAGTCGTGCCGGAAGGCAGTCGCTTTGCCATGTTCCTTGTCTTACATGTTGAGCAGGGGGTTTCCCGTGTCCGTGAGATTGCCAAACAATTTCCGGCGATGATAGATCACTATGCTGCCAGTGATGCAGATGCCGCACTGTCAGGCACATGGGCTTTTGGTGATGCGCTCTGGCGTACACTGGCAGGCGATGAAGAAGCTCCCGAGCTAAAACCGTTTGTCGAGCTGGGCGAAGAGCGACACATCGCCCCTGAAACACAAGAAGATGTGTTTATTCATATTCACTCTCAGCGCCATGATCTGAATTATGCACTGGCTCAAGATGTGCTGAATGCGCTCGGCGATTGCGTGACCGTAACCGATGAACAACATGGCTTTCGTTACCTTGATGCCCGTGATATGACCGGTTTTATTGATGGTACAGAAAATCCGCATGGTGATGAACCGCGTGAGCAAGTCGGCGTAATTGCCGAAGGCCCTGATCAGGGTGGTAGCTATATTCTGGTGCAGCGTTATGCACATAACCTACCGAAATGGCACGGCTTGAACGAACAAGATCAAGAGAAAACCATTGGTCGTACAAAAACTGAAAGTGAAGAGCTAGAACCTGAACAGCGCTTTGAAAACTCGCACGTTAGCCGAGTTGATTTGAAAGAAGAGGGGAAAGGGCTCAAGATCCTGCGTCACAGCCTGCCTTACGGTAAAGTCAGTGATGAACACGGTCTGTACTTCTGCGCCTACTGTCACTCGCTGTATAACATCGAGAAACAGCTGCTAAGCATGTTTGGTGGGTTAGAGGATGGTCAGTACGATCGTCTGCTCAAATACACCCGAGCAGTCACTGGAGGCTACTATTTCGCGCCTTCCCGTACCCGCCTTGAGCAGCTTTAAGCCCGTATCGCCTTATTGCCGTGTTGTACAACAAATAATGGCAGATAACGGTAGAGATTGAGCTGCAATATGGCACAACAATATTGAACAACAAAAAAGCCGACATATGCATGTCGGCTTTTTTTATCGGAAGATAAGGTATGAAAACATACCCTATTTCACCCTTACTTTTTGATGCGCAGTACCGGTGTTTCACCCACAGTGATGCTACCAGAGAGCTTAACCATCTCTTTGATTTCATCCATGTTAGAGATAACAACAGGCGTCAGGGTTGATTTTGCTTTTGCTTCCAGCACGGCCAGATCAAACTCAATAACCGGATCACCCATCTTCACACGCTGGCCTTCTTCAGCAATACGCTTGAAGCCTTCGCCTTTCAGTTCAACGGTATCAATACCGAAGTGAACAAACAGCTCGATACCAGAATCAGACTCGATAGAGAATGCATGGTTGGTTTCGAAAATCTTACCGATAGTACCGTCAACCGGTGCGACCATCAGGTTGCCTGATGGCTTGATTGCAATACCGTCACCGACGATTTTTTCAGCAAAAACCACATCAGGTACATCTTCGATATTTACGATTTCACCGGACAGTGGCGCGAAAATCTCAATGCTACCCGTATCGCTAGAATCATCAGAAACCAGTTTTTTCAGCTTATCGAACAGACCCATAGTATCATCCTCATTATCGGAAATTATTCGACTTCTTGCGCTAACTTAGTGTACTTGCCACATTAGCACAATCAGCAAAGTGTTTTTTCTTCCAAAAACTTATTGACCAGCGCCATGATATCCGCGGCAGTTGGCTGTGCTAATGCTTGCTCAGCCAAGGTCTTCGCATCTTCAAAGTTGACGTTACGGATCACTTTTTTGATGCGCGGAATAGAAATTGCACTCATGCTGAACTCATCCAGCCCCATACCTAATAGCAGTACGGCTGCACGCTCATCACCGGCTAACTCACCACACATGCCTGTCCACTTACCCTCTTTGTGGGAAGCGTCAATGACTTGCTTGATCAGCGTCAGAACAGCAGGTGTCATTGGGTTATACAGGTGTGAAATCAGCTCGTTACCACGATCGACGGCCAGAGTATACTGAGTCAGGTCGTTTGTTCCAATACTGAAAAAATCGACTTCTTTTGCTAAGTGATGTGCAATTGCTGCCGCTGCGGGGGTTTCAACCATCACACCGACTTCAATATTTTCATCAAAAGCGTGACCTTCGGCCTTCAGAGCCAGCTTCAGCTCATCGAGTTCAGCACGCAAAGTGCGAACCTCTTCAACCGAAATGATCATTGGGAACATAATGCGCAGCTTACCGAACGCAGATGCGCGCAAAATAGCCCGCAACTGAGCACGCAAAATCTCTTTACGATCTAAACAGATACGAATTGCACGCCAGCCCAAGAATGGGTTCATCTCTTTTGGCAGGTTTAGATATGGCAGGTCTTTATCACCGCCGATATCCATGGTACGCACGATAACAGCTTGATCACCCATTGCCTGTGCAACGGCTTTGTAGGCAGCAAACTGTTCATCTTCAGTTGGCAGTGCATCACGGTCCATAAACAGGAACTCGGTACGATACAGGCCAACGCCCTCGCCACCGTTACGCTCTACACCGTCAACATCACGCACTGTACCAATGTTGCCACACACTTCAATTTGGTGGCCATCTAGCGTCATCGCAGGAAGATCTTTTAACTTTGCCAGCTCTGCTTTTTCGTTAGCAAAACGGGCTTGAATCTCTTTGAGTTGTTCAATTTGTGCGGCAGTTGGGTTGATGTGCACAGCATTGCTGATTGCATCGAGTACCACAAAATCACCCGATTTAACTTGTTGGGTAACATTGTTAGTGCCGACAATGGCAGGCAGCTCAAGTGAGCGCGCCATGATAGAGGTGTGTGAGGTGCGACCACCAATATCAGTGACAAAGCCAAGAACCTTGTCCAGATTCAGCTGTGCAGTTTCTGATGGTGTCAGATCGTTTGCGACCAGAATCACCTCTTCACTGATAGCGCTTAAATCAACAATGTTCATGCCGAGCACATTTTTCAGCAGACGCTTACCGATATCACGCACATCAGCGGCACGCTCTTTTAGATACTCATCATCGAGCTCTTCTAGCGATTGTGCTTGGCCTTCTAAAATGGCGTGAATAGCGGCTTCTGCCGATGCACTGTTTTCACGGATATAGGCTATGATTTCCTGCTCTAGCTCTTCATCTTCCAGCAGCATGATGTGACCTTCGAAGATTGCTTCCTTTTCTTCGCCCAGCGTCACAGCTGCTTTTTGTTTGATCGTTTCTAGTTGGGCCGCTGCTTTGTTACGACCATCAAAAAAACGTGCAATTTCGTTCTCTAGCTGATCAGCAGCCAGTGTTGCACGGTTAATCACGATCTCGTCTTCTTTCAGCAATAATGCCTTACCAAAAGCGATACCGGGTGATGCCAAGATGCCTGAAATCATAGCCCTACCTATACTTTATTTCTGCAATTACGAATTCGTTACGTGTTGTAGCCTGTGATTACTCAAGCTCAGCCATCAGCTTTACAAGGTGCTCAACGGCTTTTTGCTCGTCTTCACCTTCAGCAGAGATAGTCACAACAGTACCTTGGGTCAGACCCAGTGTTTGCAGTTTAAACAGGCTCTTTGCGCTTGCGCTTTTGCCATTAGAGTTAACAGTGATATCAGCAGCAAAAGCTTTCGCTTCTTTCACAAACTGTGCAGCAGGGCGAGTGTGCAGGCCGTTTGGTGCGGTAATAGTAACTTGTTTCTCAAACATAGTATTTCATCCCAATGAGTTGTGGAGGTTATACGCAGTATACAACTAACTAGCGTCAACCTGTTTTGTTATTAATATTGCTGTTCGAATTATGCCGTAAATTTATCAAAGTAAACGTTTAACGTCATGATGAACGTCTTTGACCAAAGAAGCATTGTATAAGATTAACAATGCATAGCAAAAACGTCGCATACTCTGATTAATTTTACGCTACGAAAAAATTGATTGGTTTAATACAAGAGAGGGGAAAATAAATCAATCACTGTGAGTATAGAACCTAGTGCTAGCGCACAAAAAGGCATCGAATTTGATGCCTTTTTATACAATTTAGCGAAGTGGCATTACTGTTGCATTTCTTTTTCTGTGAAGATATCGGCAAACAGTGCAGTGCTTAAATAACGCTCACCTGAGGAGGGTAGCAGCACAACAATCGTTTTTCCGGCAAATTCTGGCAACGCAGCAATATTATTGGCTGCAACAACCGCAGCTCCCGATGAAATGCCAGCTAAAATACCCTCTTCTTCCATTAAACGGCGCGCCATGCTGATGGCTTCTTCGTTAGTGATAAGTTCAACACGATCAATCAGGCTCAAATCGAGGTTTCCGGGGATAAAGCCTGCACCGATACCCTGAATTTTATGTGGGCCGGGTTTAATCTCTTCACCGGCCAGCGCCTGTGAAATTACCGGCGAGTCTTTTGGCTCAACTGCAACCGAGATAATCGCCTTGCCTTTTGTTTGCTTCAAGTAGCGGCTCACACCGGTCAGTGTACCGCCCGTTCCTACACCGGCAACAAACACATCAATGTCACCGTCAGTATCATTCCAGATTTCAGGGCCGGTGGTTTTTTCATGGATCTCTGGGTTGGCTGGGTTATTAAATTGTTGCAATAAAACATAACGCTCGGGTTCGGCGGCGACAATCTCTTCGGCTTTATTAATCGCGCCTTTCATGCCTTTTGCGCCTTCGGTTAAAATCAGGTTAGCCCCGAGTGCTTTAAGTAACTTACGGCGCTCTAAACTCATGGTTTCTGGCATAGTTAATGTCAGTTTATAACCACGCGCTGCGGCAACATAGGCGAGTGCAATCCCTGTATTACCACTGGTTGGCTCAATTAACTCTTTATCATGCGTTAGAATTCCGCGCTTTTCGGCATCCCAAATCATATTGGCACCAATTCGGCACTTTACACTAAAACTTGGGTTACGGGATTCAACTTTAACCAGTACATTTCCATTACTGACTCTGTTCAGGCGAACCAGTGGGGTATGACCAATGGTCTGTGAGTTATCTGCATAAATGTTGCTCATAGTCCAATTCCTTCCGGTAAAGTATTTGGTATATCGCCTATCACAGTCATATTTTTCGATTTCAGTGAGCATACAAAGAGTCGGTTTATCACCAAACAGACCTAGCAGCACTAAGTTGCGCTCACTGTTGCATCTGGGGGATGCTGGTTAACGTTGTGTTGTTCAGCCGTGTTTTTTAAACCACTCACTGATCTTACGCCAACAAATCAACACCTTGAAACTTTAATGAGGTTTAGCATACGCCGGCTATTTAAGATCGGAAACACCGATTACGTATATCGTTATTCAATTAATGCAATTAGCCGAACAGGGTATTTTCGCTGGTAAGCGTTTATTGTTGTGAGCATCGCCACTGCATGATAGCGACTGCCCGTTACCTGCCAACATCGCTCGACTTTTTTTAACATCTGCGTAATCTTAGGGATAGCCTGTATGAGAGTCTAGGCTTCACTTTTTTTATTGGCAGATTGCGATCTTATTGGCATCTGTAATGTATGAACAAGGATGATGTATGCAGCAGATTGTGATCAGTGGCTCTGGTCTTTATATCCCACCACACCAAATCACCAATACCGAATTGGTCTACGCGTTCAATCAGTATGTTGCCCGTTACAATGCTGAAAACCACGGCGCTATTACGGCTGGGCAATTGGCCCCATTACAGACATCCAGCACTGAATTTATTGAAAAAGCCTCAGGTATCAAACAACGTTACGTGATGGCACGTGAAGGTATTATTGACCCTGACGTTATGCAGCCTTTGCTGCCTGAACCGAGTGATGACCAGCCTAGTTTAATGGCACAAATGGCGGTCAGTGCGGCAAAAGAAGCTTTGCAAACGGCAGAGCGCAAAGCAGCTGATGTTGACTTGGTCATAGTGGCAGCCTCTAATTTACAGCGTGCTTATCCGGCTATCGCCATTGAGGTGCAAGCTCTGCTGGGTGCAGGCGGTTATGCATTTGATATGAATGTGGCTTGCTCATCAGCTACATTTGCCATTAGTCAGGCTGTTGATGCAATAAACAGCGGCATGGCAAATACCGTACTGGTTGTGAATCCAGAAATTTGCAGTGGGCACGCAAACTTCCGTGATCGTGATTCACACTTTATTTTTGGTGATGCATGCAGTGCTTTAGTGCTGGAAAAAGCAGAAAATAGCCAGAGCCGTAAAGCATTTCAGATTATCGATAGAACACTGCATACCCATTTTTCAAATAACATCCGCAATAACTTTGGTTTTTTGAATCGAGCAACACCAGAAACACAGTTCAACCGCGATAAGCTATTTATGCAAGAGGGGCGGAAAGTGTTTAAAGAGGTGCTGCCATTGGTCAGTCAACTGCTTGAACAGCAATTAGAACGAGTTGGATTAGAGAGCCATCAGCTCAAACGTTTGTGGTTGCATCAGGCAAACAGCAATATGAATACCTTTCTTGCACGTAAAGTTCTGGGGCGAGATCCTCTGCCGCTCGATGCACCAACTATTTTGCATGAGTTTGCTAATACCAGCTCAGCAGGTTCGGTTATTGCTTTTCATCGTTATCATTATGATTTTTCTGCCGGTGACTACGGTGTGCTCTGTTCATTTGGAGCTGGTTATTCGGTGGGATCTGTACTTTTGCAGTGTGTACGTTAGTCAATCACACCGTATGAAGCCATGCGGAGAGATAAAAATAGAGATAAAAAAAGGGCCATGAGAGGGCCCTTCTTTTTTGTTTTATTTTTGATGTGTGCTGTTTCGGTTGATGTTAGCTCTTGGCGCAGATCATCTATTTTGCGCCTGTTCCCTTGAGTTGTGGGCGATAACAGGCGACCCACATCGCTGTTGCACCACAAACCGCTACCGGCATAATCACTAAATTCAGCAGTGGCACCATAGTGCAAATGCTGATGAGTCCGCCGAACGTAATACTGGTGAACCGGCGCTGTTTTAGTGCATCACGCATCGTCGTAAAGGGGATTTTATGATTATCGAACGGATAATCTGAGTACTGAACTGCCAACATCCATGCCGTCAGCAATAACCATAATAACGGGGCAAGTGTTTGGCCAACGACAGGAATGAGTGATACCAACAGTAACGCAATCACTTTTGGTAAGTAATACACCAACTTTCGTACTTCACGCTTCAAAATACGCGGTACATCACGGAGCAATGTCATGACTCCCGTGACAGGCGGCTCCTCTCCGGTCAAATGGGCTTCAAGCTGTTCAGCTAACAGCCCGTTAAACGGGGATGCAATAATATTGGCCAGCGTACTGAAAAAATAGCCAAACAGCAGCAACACACTGATAACCGCCAGTGGCCAGAGTAAATAGTTTAGCCATTGCAGCCAATCGGGGATATGGGAAAGAAGCTGCCCGATCCACGCCTGCATATGGCTGGCTAACCAGTAAAAAGCACTCCCAATCAGTAATACATTGACCAACAGTGGCAGAATAACGTAGCGGCGAATTCCCGGAAGAAAGGCCAGTTTCCACCCCTGTAAAAAGAAGGTCACACCATTTTCGGTCATTTTTGTCTTTGTTGTTGATGACATATTGTCTATCCACACAGTTCACTTACCTAAATCATAACGGCAGCGCAAAACAGATACCAGTCACTAAAATGGACAACCGCTGATATTTATATTGGCTGATTTGCATTTAATTAAAGTAGGTAATACATATTCTTAACGCAAAAATGTAACGAGATGGTTAAAAAATAGGCAAAAGGTTGGCGTAAACTTCATAATGTACAGAGAATTCGGTGTCAGCACTTGAAGATAAGAGCGCTAACACATAAAGTGAGTCATAGTTACTTTGCTCACTACTTGAGCACAGATATTGAATTATTAAAGAGATACCAGCGATGCAGGATTTGCGTCTGATTTTGATTGTCGTGGGAGCGATAGCGATAGCTGCTTTGCTGTTGCATGGATTGTGGGCAAGCCGCAAGGAAAAGCCAACGGTGTTTGGCCACAAACCCGTTAAACGTTTAAAAGAGAAACAGCCTCCGGAACAGGAAGACGATCTTGATGATCTCGAACCTGTTCGGGTGAAAAAAGGCTCGCGTAAGTCGCCTGAAGAACCCTCATTTTCAGCGGTTGATGATGACGCTGATGAAGATGTATTGAGTGCAAGACCGATAAAAGCTTCGGTGAAAAAAGCACCTCAATTGCAGTCTGATTTAGACGATGATAATGAGCAAATAGAGCCAACGCGTTCGCGTTCTAGCTCGGAAAATGCTCG
>NZ_JBOFRH010000417.1:0-2582 GCF_051650925.1 Plesiomonas sp. | reverse complement strand
AAAACGATACCTGCGATAAATAAAACCATTTGCGGGTTGTATTTTTTTACGATCAGGTAACCGGTCACTAAAATAACGACTAAACTAATTAGTGCTACCATTGAGACGATGTCCTTGTAACGATAATGATATATTATCGACTATTGATGACCATTTTGTTTTGATAAACAGAGCGATCATTAATAGTCATATATATAACAAGTTATAGAGGGCACTTAATATAAGATGAACAGCACGGCAACGAGACATGGCTTAGCGATGAATCTAAGCGATGAATCACTTCAATAATTAATATTTCTTGTGCTTGTTTGTATTCAAATGCTTGTTTGCTGCGCTTTTGCGCTGCGCGACTTTCTCATAAAGCACTAAATAGCGTCAATCCGCAAACCTAGAGTAACGTGACATTGATCCAATCAACATGGATTAAAAAAGGCACTGCTCACAAAATAGTATTTTTACGCTATGCAAAGATGTGCATTTATGTCGTTGAGTTTAATTTGTGTGATATTAATGGCGATTGATTCATTTATTAAACTTAAAAATAATATCTATTCGCGGCGTGAGTTAAATAGTGTGTGAAGCCTCTATTTATATATTAAGACATAATGTCTTTATGTGAATGCGTCATTATTTTTATGCGAATAATAATAACAAAATAATTATAATTTTATATCTTACAGTAATGTACTAAATTCCGGGTCTTGTGCCAGGCGCGCTAATCCTTGCCAGACTTTTTCCCCTGCCGGATGTAAACGGCTTTCAAAACGGTAGGCATACAGCCACAGCGGTACCGAACAGCGAGTTGGGTGTAATACCTGCAACTGCCCCTGACGCTGCTCTTGGTGCAGCGCATATTGCGGCAACCATGCCACGCCAGCACCTTGCAAAACCAACTGTTTAATCAAATCTGACATCGAGGAAGAAAAGACCGGTTGCAGCTCAACATGCCGCTGTACCGGCGCAATCGCGCGCGCCATATAGCTGCTCGGTGAATAAGCCAACCAAGGCATTGGTTTCGGCATGGGCGATGCCGGCAGCTCGCTCTTGTCATCATTCTCAGGCGCGGTGTTGATGGCCGAGCTCCACGGCGCAGGCTGGCGACAAACCAAATGCAGGTGGCTGCGACCTAAACACAGAGATTGATATGGTGCGCTGGACAGATGATCGGCGGCAAAGGCCAGCAGGATATCGCACGCCCCTTCGCGCAAGGTTTCTACTGCATCATCCGCATCCACCGCTTCCACATTGAGCGTTACATTCGGGTGTTCGGCTGCCAGTTTGGGCTGAATATACGGCAGCAGGTGTGTCGCCAGCGAATGCGCCGCCGCGATGCGCACCGTTTGGCCACCCAGCAATGATAGACCGGCTAAGCGCCCGATCTCTTCCTCCATCTGATTGAGCAGTGAGCGGGCAGTGGCATGAAATTGCTTGCCACTGGCGGTCAGCGTCAGCGGGTGGGTATCGCGGTTCACCAGCTCGGTATTCAGTGCCTGCTCCAAGGCACGAATGCGGCGACTGAACGCCGGTTGCGTCACGTTACGCAGTGCTGCGGCAGCGGAAAAATTACGCTTTTCGGCCAATACCAGAAAATCATGCAACCACTTGGTTTCAATGTTGGGCAGATGTTCGGCAGACATAGCGCGGGCTCCTGGGTCGGTATTGTCGGGTTCTGTTGCGTGCTGGCACTAATGAGTGCGGCGCATTCTGTGCAGCATTGCGTTCAGGATGTATCGCGCATCTCACGGCATGTCATTATCGCGCATCGCGTTATGCTTTTCTTGCATAGCGGCAACAGAATCAGCATTTCATCCCCACTGACGAAACGACTAAGGTGAAAGCCAAGAGCCAGTACGGTTATGTCACACAAGATAGATATAACACACTGATTAAAATGGAATTCGATAAGTTACAGGGGGGTGTTATGCAACAGCAGCGTGCACGCCGGTTAGGAATTTTAGGTGGCATGGGGCCATTAGCGACCGTCGACTTTATGCGCAAAATTATTCAACGCACGCCGGCAGGACAGGATCAAGCGCATATCCCAATGGTGGTGGCGAATGTGCCGCAGATCCCCGATCGCACCCAAGCGATCCTCGATGCCGCAGAAGATCCGTTTCCTGCACTGTTACAACTGCTGCGGCAGCTGGAGCAGGCCGGCGCCACGTTATTCGTGATCCCGTGTAATACCGCGCATTTTTGGTTTAAGCGATTAACGTACTACTCACGCATCGAGGCGATCAGCATCATTGATTGCGTGGTGGGCGCTATTCGCCGCCGCGGTTTACGTCGTGTCGGGTTGCTGGCCACCACCGCTACGGTACGCGGCGGATTGTACCAACAGGAATTGCGTCCACTCGGCATTGAGTGCGTGCTACCCGATGCATTAATGCAGCAAAAAGTGATGCGTGGGATTGCTGCCGTGAAAGCCGGTGATGTGGCGCTTGGTCAGCGTTGCTTGTTTGAGGCTTATCAAGCACTGCGCGAGCAGGGGGCGGAGTCTGTTATCTTGGGCTGCACTGAGATCCCCTTGGCGCTGGAAGCGCATGCCAACGCCCATCCTGAAACGGTGATTGATTCGTTAG
>NZ_JBOFRH010000416.1:0-1558 GCF_051650925.1 Plesiomonas sp. | reverse complement strand
CAGTTTGGTTTAACACTGGAAGAATTAAAAAAACTCAACAGTGAAGCTTATAAAGATAAATCACTCAATTCGATTACTATCGGTGATACGGTATTGGTACCCGATTTGCGCTTAGGTGAACGCAAGCCTGCGCACAGTATCGCGGTAAAAATGGATCGCGAACCGGTTGACTCTGAAAAGTTTATTGCACAAGCCGCCACCACATTGGCATCGGGCTCTGCGGTAAGTAGCTTACGTTCGGCAGCCGTTTCACAAGCAAATCAGTCGGTCGAAGAGTGGCTGAAACAGTACGGCACAGCTAAAGTCAGCATTAACGTTGACAGTGATTTTAATCTGACCGATTCAGAAGCCGATCTGTTAGTTGGGCTTAATGATACCCCTGAGACCTTCTCATTTACTCAGCTAGGTCTGCGCCATAAAGATGATCGCACCACCGTCAATGCTGGTGTAGGTCAGCGCCATTTTAATGCGCAAGATAAAGACATGCTCGGCTACAACCTATTTTTGGATCACGAAATTGAAGCGGGCCACACCCGTATGGGCGTGGGGGCTGAGTATTGGCGTGATTTCCTGAAACTCTCTGCTAACGGTTATTTGCGTTTAAGCGGCTGGAAAGCCTCTGACGAACTGGTCGATTATGATGAGCGTGCGGCAAATGGCTTTGATTTGCGAGCCGAAGCTTACCTGCCTTCACACCCACAACTGGGTGGAAAGTTCAAATATGAGCAGTATTTCGGTAACGAAGTGGCGTTGTCAGATGCTGATAACCGTCAGAAAGATCCGTATGCGATGACCGCCGGGGTTAACTACACCCCAATTCCACTGGTGACTGCCGGTATTGATTACACCAAAGAGAAGGGCAAATCGGGCGATACTCAGTTTAACCTTGAGTTCAACTATCGTTTAGGTGAGAGCTTAGACAAACAGCTTGATGGGGCTTCAATGGCTGAGTATCGCTCGTTGGCCGGTAGCCGTTATGACTTGGTTGATCGCAACAACAACATCGTACTGGAATACCGCAAACAAGAGCTGTTAAAGCTCAATGTGGTGGATGAGTTCAACAGCTGGCCGGAAATTACCGAACAGCAATTGATTGTGGATGTGGCCTCAAAATATCCGCTTGATCGTATCGAGTGGCAAGGCCCAGAGTTCTTTGCGGCAGGCGGTAAAATCACCCCGTTATCATCACGTGCGGTATCGGGTAACAGCCAGTTTAAAGTGACTCTGCCGGCCTATCAGTCAGAAGGCGTGAATCTGTATACACTGGTTGCTAAAGCCGTGGATAACAAGGGTAATGAATCCAACACGGATAGCACCAACGTAGAAGTTACGATTAATAACACAGCTGCGCCGATTGTTACTGATCTGAAAATGCTCGGAAAACTGGAAATCGGTCAAAAGCTGGAAGCCACTTATGTGTGGGATGCTAACGGTGGTGAACGCACTGATAAGTCTAACTATCAGTGGGGCAATAAAGGTGAAACTGCAGTATTAGATCAAAGCAAAGATATTGAAACCTCGGGCGTGATCCCAGCGATTGATCTGGTTGCTGCAGATG
>NZ_JBOFRH010000415.1:0-1778 GCF_051650925.1 Plesiomonas sp. | reverse complement strand
GGCAACGCTGTGTGGAGGCTATCAATAATATTGCCAATATCAATACAGGGGTTATGCACTCTATCGGTGATTCATTAGTGTATCGCCTTGAAGACGGCATCACCTCTGAGACCACTCTATTTGAGGGAAATCGTCGCTATTTCGATGTGCACTATTACTTAGAAGGACATGAGCGTATTGAGTTTGCGGCTAAATCGGCATTACAGCCGGTAAGTGCCTACCGTGATGAAACTGATCGTGAATTTCTACAGGGAAAAGGACAAGTCAGTGAGCTGCGGGCTGGGCAAATCGCTATTTTTGACAACAACAATGCCTACCGTTTTCACGGCGGCCACCCTGTTAAAAAAGTGGTTTTAAAAGTCACCATTGAAGATGGCTACTTTCTGAATAAATAACGTTTCGATAAATAACAACAAGAGAAAGACGGCCACCGGATCTTGGCCGTGCTTTCTCATCCAGAAAAAACCGAAAACAAAGACTGAGAACGTTAACCTCTGGAGATAGATGATGTCTGATTCAAAACGGAATACGATCGGCAAATTCGGGTTATTATCTTTAACATTTGCTGCCGTATTTAGCTTTAATAATGTCATTAATAACAATATTGAAATAGGCCTAGCCTCTGCACCTATGTTCTTTTTGGCCACGATTTTTTACTTTATCCCTTTCTGTTTGATTATTGCCGAGTTTGTATCGCTGAATAAAAACTCAGAAGCTGGTGTTTATGCGTGGGTCAAAAGCTCATTAGGCGGCCGCTGGGCATTTATTTCAGCGTATACCTACTGGTTTGTTAATCTTTTTTTCTTTACCTCGTTATTACCGCGCGTTATTGCCTATGCCTCTTATGCTTTCCTCGGATATGAATATATTCTGACACCAATAACAACTACAGCCTTAAGTATGGTGTTGTTTGCTTTTGCTACCTATGTTTCTACTAACGGTGCAAAAATGCTGGGGCCTATCACGTCGGTGACCTCTTCGCTGATGTTACTGCTGACCATCTCTTATATTTTGCTCTCAGGGGCAGCGTTAATTGGCGGCGTACAACCAGCTGATCCGATTACGGTAGATGCGATGATCCCCAATTTTAACTGGGCATTTTTGGGCATCACTACGTGGATTTTCATGGCGGCAGGGGGTGCTGAGTCTGTAGCTGTTTACGTCAATGACGTGAAAGGCGGCTCGAAATCATTCGTCAAAGTAATTATTGTCGCGGGGATCTTCATTGGCGTGCTGTACTCTGTAGCCTCACTATTAATCAACGTATTTGTGCCAAGTGAAACCCTTAAATATACCGGTGGTTCAGTACAAGTGTTTGAAGGGTTAGCCACTTATTTTGGTTTACCTGAGATCCTGATGAACCGTTTTGTTGGTCTGGTATCCTTTACTGCAATGTTTGGTTCACTGCTCATGTGGACAGCAACACCGGTTAAAATTTTCTTTTCTGAAATTCCGGAAGGAATTTTTGGCAGAAAAACCGTTGCGCTCAATGAAAATGGTGTGCCGGTGCGTGCCGCGTGGATCCAATTTTTGATTGTTCTGCCACTGATGATCATCCCAACTCTCGGTTCAAATACGGCGCAAGATCTGATGAATACAGTGATAAACATGACCGCTGCGGCCTCGATGCTGCCACCACTGTTTATCATGCTGGCTTATATGAATCTGCGGTTAAAACTCGATCATCTGCCACGGGATTTTAAAATGGGCTCTCGCCTGACGGGTATCGCAATCGTTTCCGTTTTAATGGTAATCTTCACCATTGGCTTTTTAGCCTC
>NZ_JBOFRH010000414.1:0-1803 GCF_051650925.1 Plesiomonas sp. | reverse complement strand
CGGCAACTTGAGCAACCACCGCTTTGGCAGTGCTAAAGCTCATCGCCGCTTCGGTGCGATTAAGGGGTAACGGTTGTAACTTTACTGCGCGTCTAGCCTGCCAGTTGAGTCGGCCACTGATCGCCTCTTCCAGCATACTCAGCGCCGCAGCATGCAGTTTTTCCGGTGCGACTACTGCATCAAGCATACCGATTTTCAGTGCTTCTTCGGCCCGCAACTCTTTCCCTGCGGTAATAAGCTCAAGTGCACTGTCTGCACCAATTAAGCGTGGCAAACGCACTGAGCCGCCAAAGCCGGGCATGATCCCCAGTTTTGTTTCTGGCAGACCTACGCGCGCATTGCTGTCGCCAACTCGCAAATCGGTCGCTAGCACGCACTCAAACCCGCCGCCTAGCGCAAACCCGTTAATTGCACACACAGTCGGCACCGGCAGGTCTTCCAACTGATTGAAAATCGCATTGGCACGATCAAGCCACCCGTGCAGCTCATCTGCACTCAGTGTGAATAATCCCAAAAACTCCGTAATATCGGCCCCAACAATAAACGCCTCTTTTGCCGAGGTCAGCAATAGCCCGCGCAGAGTCGGCAGTGAATGCAAGATCTCCATCGCCTCACTGAGATTATTGAGTGTGTGGCGGTCGAATTTATTCACCGGCCCGGATTGCGCGGCAAACTGCAACTCAGCAATACCTTCGTTTAGCCAGCGAAGGGTCAGGGTTGGGCTTTGATAAAGCATGGTTCTACTCTCCTGAGCCGGTGTGATATCCGGTGGTATTAGGGTGGTTGATGACGAGTCGTCGTCCTCTGTAAAGCAGTGTGCTGGCAATTTAACAACATTTCAACACTCATTTAAAACATTTGTTTAATTTTATATTAACAAGTGCATGAAGCGATTCATGTCACATTTTTAGTAGAAAGAGGCCGGTGATCGCAGGAACGGCCACAAATTCAGGGGCTGTGATACTATGCAGCGTCTAGTCATTGATGAATAACGAAGGGGCATTCTATGGAACAGGCTTACCGCGCGCATATTGCAGAACTGCAAGCACGTACCCGAACAGTATTGGAGCGTCATCAGCTGCGAGGGCTTCTTATCCACTCTGGCGAACCCATTTATGCTTTTTTGGATGACAACACTTATCCGTTTCGGGTTAACCCCCACTTTAAAGCGTGGGTACCGGTGACGAATGTCACGCACAGTTGGCTACTGGTTGATGGTGACAATAAACCGCAACTATTCTTCTACGCACCGGTAGATTACTGGCACAGCGTTGAACCGTTGCCAACCGCCTTCTGGACAGAAGAAGTAGAGCTTATCGCCCTACGCCAGCCGGAAGATATCCTGCAATATCTGCCACAAGAGCGCAGCCATTTAGCCTATATTGGTGCCAGCGAGCAAAAAGCCGCCGATATGGGGATCGGGCACATCAACCCGACCGCGATTTTGAACTTTTTCCACTATCAACGAGCCTTCAAAACCGATTATGAACTGTGCTGTATGCGGGAAGCACAGAAAATTGCCGTTACCGGACACCGTGCGGCTTACGATGCTTTCATGGCCAACATGAGCGAGTTCGATATCAACCTCGCGTATTTGGCTGCCACCGGTCAGAGCGACAGCGATGTGCCGTACAACAATATTGTGGCGCTAAACCAAAACAGTGCCGTACTGCACTACACCAGCTTGGCACAAAAAACACCGGCCCGTTCAGACAGCTTTTTACTCGATGCCGGTGCATCGTATAACGGCTATGCCGCAGACATCACCCGAACCTATGCGCGCGAGCAAAATGACTTTGCCGC
>NZ_JBOFRH010000413.1:0-6099 GCF_051650925.1 Plesiomonas sp. | reverse complement strand
ATTGAAATATCAACATATGCAAGCATATAGCAAATATCTCAAAAGAGGGCTGATTCATGTAGTTTTACCAGCCCTCTTAGAGGCGGGCGTTTAATTTTCGTTTTAATACAAATTATCTTTCGTAATAACAAACACATGTTCAGATAATGAGTACGGTTTATGCTACTCGTTAACGCTCCTCTAACAAATACTCTTTCAGACTGTGTAACAACTGTGGTAAAGAGACTGATTGAGGATGTTTACAGGCAATTTGCAGCGTTAACTCAGGGTTCTCTCTTCCATTTAATGTTAGTAATGAGACTTCAACCATTTTATCGAGTACAACATTCATAATGGGTGCTAAATGCTGCACTTTAATGCCAGCCGGTTTGACTAAATCACACTCTAACCATTCAGCGTGTAGCTGCTCACGATGAAAACCATGTGGCTCAGCCCAACGCCATACAGCCGGTAAAATAATCCGTTGTAACGCACGTATCCGCTCGTATTCACGTGAGGTTAAATCAATAACACTTGAGCATGTCGGTGATTCGGCAAGACGGTCACTCTCTTCAAGAAACTCCGAAAACGGTAAAACATGAATGGCATTATAATTTAAATTTAATAACGCAGAGTTATAACCCTCAGACACCTGACACAGTAAATCAATAATCTCTTGTCGCGTAATATATTGCCGCTGCCAAGTGATAATTAACTGTAAATGCCCCTCTTCTACATGAACAAATAAAGCACGTAAACCCAGTGCTGATGAGCGATGCAACCAAGCAGGCAACCCCTTTTCCAATTCAACAAGGGGAATGTCATACATGCTTAAATCAAGCCATTCCATCTGTAAAGGTAAGAAGTTTTTAAATGCCAAATGGTATGCGGCAATAAAATGTTCTGTATCCAAATCACCAAATAAAACCCACCGCAAACTGTGCATGGGAATTAAACTGGGATTGGACATGATCAGTTGCTGTTCCTTCAGCATTGCTTTCACCATCCGTTCTTTTAGCAAGAAACATATTTCATATTAGCGAGCACAATTTAACCACTGTCAGTTTACACTTACGCGACATGCTTAGCAAAAACCGAAAGGGATAAAGGTGACCGTTCGACAATATATTTATCGCTAGATCAGATGTAATTTTATGCAACAACACCACTATATCGTTTAACGCAGTTTTAACGCGGATAAATTGCACCTAATATTGCCGGATATTCAGCGCCAGTCACCGCAGGAAGATTCCCTGGTTGTTGATGAACTGCGCACCAACCAAGCCATGCAAATGCCATCGCTTCCATATAATCAGCGCTAACACCATAGTGTTCCGTGGATAAAACACGGGTTTGAGGAAGATAATGTGCTAAACGCTGCATTAATAGTGGGTTGTGTACACCACCACCGCAAACCAGTAACTCATTGAGCGTAATGTTCTGACTGAGCAAAGGCTGCGTAATGGTAACTGCCGTTAATTCAACCAGTGTTGCCTGAATATCAACAGCAGAAAGAGAAGGGAAATAAGCCAGCTTTTGCTGCAGCCATGCCATATTGAACAGTTCACGACCGGTGCTTTTCGGCGGTTTTATTGCAAAAAAAGGCTCTGCAAGCAGCGCATGTAAAAGATCTGCATCCACTTGCCCTTGCTGGGCAAATTCAGCATTATTATCAAACCGCTGCCCTGTTTGTAGCATCACCCATGCATCAAGCAGTACGTTGCCGGGCCCAGTATCAAACCCTGTTACCGGATGATCAGGTAACAAAAGAGTGAGATTAGCAATACCGCCAATATTCAGTATTGCCCTCGGGGTTAATGTGCCAAACAGTGCAACATGAAATGCCGGAACTAATGGCGCACCTTGGCCGCCCAATGCCATATCACGGCGGCGAAAATCAGCAACGGTGGCAATTCCGGTCTGTGCCGCAATCAGATTGGCATCACCTAATTGTAAGGTAAAAGGATAAACGCCATCAGGGTCATGGTATACCGTTTGACCGTGGCAGCCGATAGCCTCGACATCTGCTGCCAGAATATGATGTTTTGTGAGCAATGATTGTACAGCTTCAGCAAAAAACAGCCCTAAACGGTGGTCAAGTTGACCGATATTTACCAATGTCGTAGTTTGACCGTGACAGACATCTAATACAGATTGTTTCAGTGCATCAGGCATGGGCAAAAAGTCAGCAGCCAATAAAGAAACTTGCTGGCCATCTGTCTCAATTAACACGGTATCAGCACCATCTAAACTGGTACCTGACATTAAACCGATATATTTTGCCATTATTTACCTGCCGTTAAATCAATGATTATTGCTGCACATAGCCGGTACAGGCCTGTGAATAATGCATTTAGTTTTAATCTACAGTGCATTAATCTCATCTATTTCATCACGTCTTAGTATGCCTTGCTTTTCAAGCTTATCACGTAACTTTTGTTTATTTGCACGAATTTGTTGTTTCACAATACTGACTATATCAACCCGATAACGTAGATCATTTAATGACCCATATACGTACAGCGGAACATCTACAAACGGAACATCATTGTTTGCTGTTTGAATGCGGTTATTCAATGTTAAATCACACTGTTTGGTCAGAAGATTAATATTTCCTGTGGCGTTGAGTGCAAGTTTATTGGCTGATGCATTCATGCGTGCTATTTTTAGTTTTCCCTGATTAATATTCAGGTCAATTGCCATTTTATCCAAGTGTGTTTGATAGGCTACCGATTCACTGGCCACACTTTGACCTTTTGCTCTGGCTATGCTGCTTGAGAGTAAATACGGTAAATTCACGCCTTCAAAATCAACATCCCGTAATAGCAAGGTGACAAATCCACGACTAGAATCTATATTCGGCCACCCTTCAAATAGCCATTTCCCACTCATATTCAATACTCCACGCGCATCAATACCACTATTAAGCCAGTTCAGTAATGATGAAAGTTGAATATGGGTTAGTACAGGTAAAATTTCAAATATTTTAGGCTCGGTCAATAAGTTAACTGTACCGGTTGCTTGCAGTAATCCACCTAAGCCTGTCATGCTAAATTGATCAATTGCCGCAATGCCCTGTTGAATGGTCGCATCAAGGGATACATCATCAAATGTATGTTTTCGCCAATGAACTTTATTCACTCTTAAGGTGGCAAAACCATCAAGATAATAGAGGCTATTTTGCTTGCGGGTATTGTCACTGGATTTATCCAGTATATTATCAGAATTAAGTTCTGCTATTTCGCTAGTAGCCTCTATGCTGATTGCGGCATTTCCATTTTGCCCAAGGTAGACAGCGTTATCAGGCTGGTCAGCACGCTCTACAACATCTTTCCAAAGTGGTAATAATGTATCAAGATCAAGATAGGGGCTGTTAATATTGATATCAATAAAACCCGGCGCTGGCTTTGTTTTTGCAATAACCTCACCAGAAACTTGTGCAATAGGAGAGTCAACACGAACATCTCGCAGTACAACTTTACCCTCTTTCCGATTTAAATCAGCCAAGAATGTACTGGTTATCTTGTTTTCCGTGCCACCCTCGGCGGTATTATTAATCAGTGTAATTTCAAGATTATTATTGGTCAGTGAAATATCATTAAGGTTTTCACTCAGAGATAATTTACCCTGATAATTAATGGCCGCAGTATCACGCGGCAGTGCAATAGAGGATGAAAGTTGTAAGGGAAATACGCCATGAGTAGCATTGCCCAGAGCAATATTAAGTTGGTTAAATACAACTGAATTAGCCGCTTTTCGCCAGATAAGCTGACTGTTATTGACTGTGATCTGGCGTAGGACAATATCCCAAGTGTTTTTTTGAGGTGTGGTGTTTTGTGATATTACCGGAGATGAAATAGGTAAATCAGGTGAAAACGTATTTTGCTGATAGGGATTATTTTCAGCAGAGAGATCATCACGGGCCAGTGCATCCCAATTACTTGTGCCATTTGCTGCAATTTCCAATACAGCAGTAACACCGTCAAGCTGCAAATTGTTGATAACAAGTTGTTTGCTTAATAAAGAAAACAAACCAACTTCAAGCGAAATGCTTTTCGCCTGAATAATATAGGGGTCACGATAACCGGCTGGGCTGGTCAGTGAGGTTTCACCGGCTTGCAGATATAACCCGTATGAAAAGCGCCACTGTAATGCGCCTTGTATAGTTAATGTCTGCCCTGTTTTGCTTTTAATACGATCAGCAATCAATGATTTAAACTGATTAGTATCGATTGATAGCAACAAAGTAGATGCTGCTATCGCAAAAATACCCAGTGTACATCCCAGTATAAGCCGTTTTCTCATCCCTGCCTCATTCTTGTTATCAACTCAGCGAGTGTTAATCCTTATCAATACGACTCGCTACTGCGCCTTGCTGATTTTTATATTTTGCATCAACACGACGATTATATGGCCGTGCGGCAGGCCCTGTGAGTGGTTCAAAGCTGAGTGCGCCAATCAACATTTCAGGGCGAAGAGCTAATGGTAACTTCCCTGAATTATAAAACTCGAGCACGATGCAACCTTGCCAACCCGGATCAATTCGGTGTGCCGTAACATGCACCATCAAGCCTAGTCGAGCCAAAGACGATCGGCCATCAAGCCAACCCACTATATCATCAGGCAATGTTACCGATTCATAGGTAACTGCCAGCGCCAGCTCCCCTGGATGCAAAAAGAACGCTTCCCCCTCGGCCAGCACGATCTCATCGCTCATCACGCGCTCAAGTGCGGCAGTCACTTCATCTTTCGGGCCGCTCAGATCAATAAACGCAGCAGTATGGTCACGGAAGACCCGAAACTGATTGCCTAAACGCACATCAACTGTCGCGCCGTTAATACGCTCAATCGGCGGGCGGGGCTCAATGACAATCCGACCACTGTCTAACGCAGCTTCTATATCCGTATCACATAAACGCATAGCAAATAACTCCAGCTTATAGCGTAACCAACTCTATTTTAAGATAATTTGCGGCGACACAATGGATAATCTCCGTGATTTATGTCGTAAAATCCATGTGGATACATGGGAATGAGCAGTTACGTTCACTATCAGATTAAAAAAGAGGCTGGAAAATCCAGCCGCTCTCAGTGTGGTCAGTTGTGTTTACTCGCTGAGTAACTGCGTGATTTTTGCTTTCAGAATATCGATAGCGATACGGTTCTTTCCACCGCGCGGTACGATAATATCGGCATACTGTTTTGATGGCTCAATAAACTGCAAGAACATTGGACGTACCGTTTTCTGGTACTGCTCAAGTACTGATTCCATAGTACGACCACGCTCGGTCACATCTCTTCTGACACGGCGCAGTAAACAGATATCCAGCGGTGTATCAATAAAAATAGAAGCGTGCATTTCACCGCGCAGACGAGAATCGGTCAGCAGTAAAATACCTTCCAAAATGATCACTTTTTTCGGTTCAAAGTGAATAGCTTCTTGTTTACGCGTGTGCTCTACATAGCTGTATTGCGGGATATCAACCGCTTCGCCACGTTGCAGCATCTGTAAATGCTGCAACAATAAGTCATGATCCATTGCTTTTGGATGATCGTAGTTCGTTTTCACACGAAGCTCCATCGGCAAATGGCTTTGATCTTTGTAATAGCAATCTTCAGATATCACGCCGATTTGAGCATCTCCAAGCTGTTCGCACAGCTCACGGTAAATGGTGCTAGCAATAAGACTTTTTCCTGACGCTGAAGCGCCAGCGATACCGATGATGAGACACTGCTGAGATTGTTCTGTCATAGTGAAGCTCTGATTACTCTAGTGGCGTGAAAACAAATGATGACGTGGGTGCAAACCTTATGATTATAAGAAATTTGACCCTCATCACGCTACCATTGATTTTAACTAATATTACGAACTGCAATCTCTGTGGCGATAGATTCACCACTCCAGTACATTTTTGCAGCAATACGTGCCGCTAACTGGCGATAAATGTGAGTAAACTCACTTTCCGGCGCAGCAACTACGGTTGGCTCACCGCGATCAAGGTCTTCACGCAACCGGATATGCAGTGGTAGTTGTGCCAGCAATTCAGCACCATACTTTTCAGCTAACCGTGCAGCACCACCGGTGCCAAAAATAGCTTCATGATGACCGCATTCACTGCA
>NZ_JBOFRH010000412.1:0-18022 GCF_051650925.1 Plesiomonas sp. | reverse complement strand
GCAAACGGGGTATTTACCGCGGTGCTGCTGTTAAAGCGGCTCAATTCAGAGGTTGGACGATAAGTCGACATCTGATCGTTGACCAGCTCAAGACGCTTATCAATTTCAGCTTGAACGGCATCTTGCGCCGGTAAATCTTTTTGATTTAAGTATTTGATGGAGTAGTACGTACCCATCGTTTGGCCTTGCAGGTTGACTTGCTCGTTTGACGCGCTGTCATTACACCCACTTAGAAAAAAGGCCAGCCCGACCAGGGCTAGCCATTGCTTAGTTTTTACTAACATGTCAGTGAATCAACCACCAAAGTCATCCAGCAAAATGTTTTCATCTTCAACGCCCAGATCTTTGAGCATTTTGATGACCGCAGCATTCATCATCGGCGGGCCGCACATGTAGTATTCGCAGTCTTCCGGTGCTTCATGATCACGCAGGTAATTTTCATAAATTACGTTGTGAATGAAGCCAGTATAACCTGTCCAGTTATCATCCGGTAACGGATCTGACAGTGCTACGTTCCAAGTAAAGTTCGGGTTTTCAGCCGCGAGCATGTCGAAGTCTTCAACATAGAACATTTCACGCTTAGAACGCGCACCGTACCAGTAGGTCATCTTACGCTTGGAGTGCAAACGCTTAAGCTGGTCGAAAATGTGGGAGCGCATTGGAGCCATACCCGCACCACCACCGATAAAGACCATCTCATTTTCGGTTTCTTTGGCGAAGAACTCACCAAATGGACCAGAAATAGTGACTTTATCACCCTTTTTCAATGACCAGATGAAAGAAGACATCTGACCCGGAGGTGCATCAGGGTTGCTTGGCGGTGGCGTAGCGATACGCACGTTCAGCATGATGATGCTTTTCTCTTCCGGATAGCTCGCCATCGAGTAAGCACGAATAATCGGCTCTTTAACCACAGACTCATAGCGGAACAGGTTGTATTTATCCCAATCTTCGCGGTACTCCTGCGGCACATCAAAATCAGCATATTTGATATGATGCGCAGGCGCTTCAATCTGGATATAACCACCGGCACGGAAAGGCACTTCTTCCCCTTCCGGAATCGCAATCACCAGCTCTTTGATGAAGGTGGCAACGTTATCGTTAGAGATAACTTCACATTCCCACTTCTTCACGCCAAAGATCTCTTCTGGCAATTCGATTTTCATGTTCTCTTTCACGTTCACCTGACACGCTAAACGGCAACCTTGGGCTGCATCGCGCTTGGTGATGTGAGAAAGTTCAGTTGGCAGCACATCGCCACCACCTTCCAGCACTTTGGCGTGGCACTGGCCGCAAGAGCCACCGCCGCCACAGGCGGAAGAGACGAAGATCCCGTTACCGGCCAAAGCACCCAGCAGCTTACCGCCAGCTTGGGTTTTAATGGTCAGGTTTGGATCACCGTTAATTTCAATCGTAATGTCACCAGAGCTTACCAGCTTGGATTTGGCAAATAAAATTACCAGAACCAACGCCAGCAGGATCAGGGTGAACATGACTACGCCAAGAATAATTTCCATCGTATGTTCCTACTACGCCCTGATTACAACTGGATACCGGAGAAAGACATAAAGCCCAGCGCCATCAGACCTACAGTGATAAAGGTAATACCTAAACCACGTAGACCTTTTGGTACGTCGGAGTACTTCATCTTCTCACGCAGACCTGCCAGTGCCACGATAGCCAGCATCCAACCGATACCGGAACCTACACCATACACAATCGACTCTGTGAAGTTGTAGTCACGTTGCACCATAAACGACACGCCACCGAAGATCGCACAGTTTACGGTGATCAGCGGCAGGAAAATGCCCAGCGCGTTGTATAAAGGTGGGAAGAACTTATCCAGCACCATTTCCAGAATCTGTACCAGTGCAGCGATAACACCGATAAAGGTGATAAAGCTCAGGAAGGTCAGATCAACGCCTGCAACCAGTGCACCGTCTTTGAGGATCAGGTTAAAGACCAAGTTGTTAACCGGAACGGAAATACCCAGTACAACCGTTACCGCAATACCCAGACCAAATGAGGTTGCAACTTTCTTGGATACAGCCAAGAAGGTACACATCCCCAAGAAGAAGCCCAGCGCCATATTTTCAATGAAAATAGAGCGAACAAACAGACTGATATAATGTTCCATCTGTCGTTATTCCTTCTCGTTCTGTTCAGGCTTGTAAGTACGAAGAGCCCAAATCAGGCCACCAATGATGAAGAACGCACTCGGTGCCAGCAGGAACATACCGTTACTCTGATACCAGCCGCCATCTTGAATCAGTGGCAGTACCGGCATACCAAACAGTTTACCAGAACCTATCAGTTCACGGATAAAGGCAACAGCCAGCAAGATAGCGCCGTAACCTAAACCATTACCGATACCGTCCATGAAGCTTTGCATCGGCGGTGATTTCATCGCATACGCTTCAGCACGGCCCATTACGATACAGTTGGTGATAATCAGACCAACGAATACCGACAGTTGCTTGGAGATCTCATAGGCATACGCTTTTAGCACCTGATCGACCACGATAACCAGTGATGCGATAATCGCCATTTGCACGATAATCCGCACACTGTTCGGAATGTGATGACGAATCAGTGAGATAAACAAGTTGGAGAATGCAGTAACAATGGCAACGGCCAGCGTCATAACAAACGCAGTTTCCATCTTGGTGGTGACTGCCAATGCAGAACAGATACCCAGAATTTGCAGTGCAATCGGGTTGTTGTCCATGATCGGGCCGACCAGCAGCTTTTTCATTTCTTTGTTATCAACCATTGTTCAACTCTCCAGCGCGTACTTTGGTCAGGAACGGACCATAGCCGTTGGCGCTTAGCCAATAGTCAAACGTGTTTTGCACGCCGTTACCGGTCAGGGTTGCACCTGATAAGCCATCAATCGCATACGGATCGTTTGGCAGTGCTGTTCCTTTGACAATGTGAATTGCCGGCTTGCCGTCAACATCAAACAGCTTCTTGCCTACCCACAGCTTACGCCAGTTCGGGTTCACAATTTCGCCACCTAGACCTGCGGTTTCCCCTTGGTCATAGTAAGTGATGCCTTTTACGGTATTGCCGTCAGTTTCAACAGCCAGAAAAGCGTACATCATTGACCACAAACCGGTACCGTGTACTGGCAGAACCACTTCGGTCACTTTACCTTCAGCATTTTTCACCAGATACACAGCAGAGATATTGGCACGGCGCTTAATCTTCGCCTTGTCTTGATCGGCTGGAATGCTGATGCTTTGCTTTGGATCTTTATCCGCCGCACGCTGATCAAAAGTAGCTGCATCACCCTCAACAAAGCTACCCGTAGCCAGATCAACCAAACGCGGTTCGATAAACTGGGTAAAGGTCTCTTTTACATTCACGTTAGGGGTCAGCAAGCCAGCAACAGATAAAATGTTGCGTTGCTTATCTAGCTGTTTTTGCTCGATTTGTGTAGCTTTTAAGCCTACAGCAGAACCGGCAACAATAATGGAGCACACCAAGCTGAGGGAAATAACCACCAGCAGCGTTTTGGCAATGCTATCGTTACTCTTAGCCATTACGCGCATTCCTCCGCTTAATGTTTGCTTGTACCACCAGATAGTCAAAAATCGGGGCAAACAGGTTAGCAAACAGAATAGCCAACATCATACCTTCTGGGTACGCTGGGTTAACCACGCGAACCAGTACCGCCATTACGCCGATCAGCGCACCGTACCACCACTTACCTTTATCGGTAAAAGAGGCAGAAACCGGGTCTGTGGCCATAAATGCCATACCGAACGCAAAACCACCCAGTACCAGATGCCAGTACCACGGCATTGCGAACATTGGGTTAGTGGCAGAACCTATCAGGTTAAACAGCGTAGAAGAGACCACCATACCGATCATGACACCGGCAATGATGCGCCATGAAGCCACGCGGATATAAATCAGGAATGCCGCACCCAACAGGATCATCAGGGTTGAAACTTCACCGATAGAGCCTGGGATGTTGCCAAGGAAAGCATCAAACCATGTGATTGCCTGCCCTGTTGCATTGTGGATCAGGCCACCTTGACCACCACTTGCCCACTGAGACAGAGCCGTTGCACCAGAGAAACCATCAGCAGCAGTCCAAACCATATCCCCTGAAATTTGTGCAGGATAGGCAAAGAACAGGAATGCACGGCCAGCCAGAGCAGGGTTTAAGAAGTTACGGCCAGTACCACCAAAGATCTCTTTGGCAACAACCACACCGAAACTGATACCCAATGCAGCCTGCCACAGTGGCAGTGTTGGTGGCACAATCAGCGCAAACAGGATAGAGGTAACGAAGAAGCCTTCGTTAACTTCGTGCCCACGAACAATCGCAAACAGCACTTCCCATGTTGCACCAACGGCAAACACCACAGCAAAAATTGGCAGGAAGTAGGTTGCGCCCAGTAGCATTTTACTGCCCCAGCCCGCATCCGCAGCGGTCATTGAGCCGCCCAGCAATTCCACCAGTGAGTAGTGCCAGTCAGCGGCCACCACTTGTGCCAGTTGTTCTGCACCGTGCAGGTGGTTCAGCGCTAAAATCGCTTGTGCACCGGCATTATACAGACCCCAAAACAGGGCAGGGAAAACAGCAACCCATACCATGATCATAATACGCTTCAAATCTACCCCGTCACGAACGTGGGCAGAAGTACGAGTTACCGTACCCGGCGTATAGAAAATGGTGGCAACCGCTTCATATACGGCATAGAACTTTTCGAACTTGCCGCCAGGCTCAAAATGATGTTCGAGCTTTTCAAGAGCGTGTTTCAAACCCATCTCGATTAACCTTCCTTCTCAATCTTGGTCAGTACATCGCGCAAGATTGGGGCATATTCATACTTGCCAGGACACACAAAGGTACACAGCGCCAAATCTTCTTCATCCAGCTCTAAGCAACCCAGTGTCTGAGCACCATCGGTATCACCCACGATCAGATCACGCAGCAACAGCGTTGGCAGAATGTCCAGCGGCATAATGCGCTCATAGCTACCAATCGGTACCATAGAGCGTTCACTGCCCTGCGTTGCCGTGGTGAACTTGAACAGATGCTTTTTGAACAGATGTGCCAATGTTGTGCGGGTCGCGGAGTATTTATTGATACCCGGTACCAGCCAGCCCATGAACTCTTTTTCGCGCCCTTCCAGCAATACAGAGATCTGATTGTGGAAACGGCCCAAAAAGGCGTGTGGACCTGCGGCAATCGTTCCGTTCAGTACAGAACCGGAGATCACACGGTTATCACCATCGTTCAGCTCACCCTTGATCAGCTGATCAACACTTGCACCGATACAGGTACGCAGCAAACGCGGGTTTTTCACCTGCGGGCCAGCCAGTGCAATCACACGATCAGTATGCAACTCACCAGTAGTGAACAGCTTACCGACAGCAATCACATCTTGGTAACCGATGCTCCACACAGTTTTATTCAGGCTGACCGGCTCAAGGAAGTGAATATGCGTACCCGCTAAACCGGCCGGATGAGGGCCTGCAAATTCGGTAATCACAACCTGAGCATCCGTTGTAAACGGAATTTTTGCGCCCGGTGCTTTGCACAGGTGCACTTTGCCGTCAGTCAGGCGAGTCAGTACAGTCAGGCCGTGCACAAAAGCTTCGGCTTGCTCGTTGATCACCACTTCAGGGTTGGCCGCCAATGGATTGGTATCCATTGCCGTAACAAAAATGGCTACGGCTTCACTGTCTACTGCCGGTGCTTTACTGAACGGGCGAGTACGCAGTGCAGTCCACAGACCAGACGCGATCAAGTTATCTTTTACTTGCTGGCGATCCAGCGAGCTCAGTTGCTCAATCGGGTATTGAGTAAAAGTAACCTGCTCATTGCCTTCAACGGCAATCACAACAGATTGAAGAACACGCTTTGCGCCACGGTTAATAGCAACCACGGTTCCACTGGCAGGAGCAGTAAATTTCACGCCGAGGTTCTTTTTGTCTTCAAACAGAACCTGACCTTTTTTTACCACATCCCCTTCATGCACATGCATGGTAGGGCGCATACCAATGTACTCTTCGCCTAGCGTAGCAACTTGGTTGATGGTCGGACCATCATGGATTACTTGCGTCGGTACACCCGCAACAGGGAGATCCAGACCCTTTGTAATTGTAATCATATTCACTAGCACTACTTTATCGGGAAGGAAAGAAAGATTTGTCCGAGCAAGAAACGACATCCTGACGTCCTTCACCCGAGCCTGTAGGGAATTGGGGTTTATCTAAGCTATTTCGCAAAAATCATCCAACCATTTCACAGTTAGCTCACCGCAGCTCCCGCTGTTGAACTCTTTAAAACTTTCGCTACAGCCGTAACAGATGTAAACCTATTACAAGGGGCACATTTTAGCATTTTTGCCTCCCTTGATGCCATTCTGAAAGTGGTTAACTCTGCTGTAAACGGCACAAAATTGAGGTAAAAATAGAGGTTTAGAGTGACCAATATTCAATAATGTGATCAACACCTCAACCTGCAAACATTAAAAGCACTGATTTATTATCATACAAAAAATAATAGATGAAATATTTAGCAATACATAAAATAAAACGCAGATTTAACAAAACAAATCAGTGTCATTTTCCCTGAGTTTACAGACAGATAGTTATTAACACGCTGTCACATTAATCTTAACAGCGCTCACAACACCATGGAGCGCTTTAGGCAGGATAAAAACTTGCATATGGCGGGATAAAAACAAACGGCACTTAACTGCCGTATTTCACTGCAATATTACGACTTCTCAGCGCGATCAGCCAAACTGCCGCCACGACATGCCGGTGACTGCGGCACATTTTCTGCTGCCTTTTGCCACTCTTCCAGAGTATATGTGTGCAAGGCTAAGGCATGAATATGGTTCGCCAGCTCATCAGCCAACACCGTATTGACTGCGCGGTGACGGGTGAGTAAACGCTGCCCCTCAAACTGTGCGCAGGCGATAACCACTTTAAAGTGACTTTCTGAACCGGCTGGCACATTGTGCTGATGACTTTCGTTTGTTACCTGTAAAAATGCGGGGGAAAATGCTGCGGTAAGTTTGGCAACAATCTGATCATACATCATAGTGAGATCCCTTTTAAAATAGGCTTTCTGCGGTAAAAAATGCGCTAATGATATGATAACGCGTGATAATAACAAACCTCGGCATGCATGCTGCAATTGGCGCAATAAACAGCAGAATAGCAGGATTCAGCGCCTTAACCTACGCGGTACATTAAGCCGTAATCAGATGACAAACAGGCGTATTCTGTCCAAGCAAAAGAGCGACTTTGTACGCAGAACCACGCCCCTCTCCCCCCACAGGTAAAATTAATCTCTCTACGCTCTTTTCCCTGCAGAAACGGTTGTTTATGATGCAGAATTGGTTTTACGTTATCTTTACGCTAAGGATTTGCGCAGTATGAAAATGCTAAAAAAGGTTATTCTTCCCCTGATTGCAGTAGCAACGCTGGCCGGTTGTATCAACCAACCAACCAACTCTATTGCCGTTAACCCACCGATCACCCTACCACAACAAGACCCGACACTGATGGGCGCAACTATTTCGGTCAGCAGTTCTGATCAGCGCCCACAGCCTTATCTGGCGATGGTTCGACGCTCTGAAGGAAAGCCGGAGCCGCTGTATGCTTCGCGTGATATCCGCTTCCTACTGCAAGAGACGCTAGAAAAGCAGATGCAAAAGCGCGGCTATATGCTGGGCGATAACGGCAAAGCTTCGTTGCAAATCATTCCCGTTGAAGTGTATGCCGATGTGCAAGAGGGCAACTTACGCCACAACATCACCACCAAGGCTAAAGTCAAAGTCATCACCCGCACCAGTAAGGGCGAGATGATTAAAGAGTTTCGCGCCAGCTACACCGTACAAGGCCCGCTAGGTGCAAAAAATGAGGATATCAGCAAAGCCATTAATGAAGTGCTGACCTCAGTGATCACTGATATGGCTCAAGATGACAGTATCAATACATATATCCGGCAAAGTGCGTAATTTACGCGATTCAGCCCGCATTATTGACCTATTCCCCCTGCCCTATGCCGACTAAATAGGGCAAAAAAGCAAAAACAGGATAACAATTACGATGAAAAAACTTATTTTGCTGCTGGCTTGTTGGGCTGGCACTGCATGGGCAGCGCCCACCGTTACACTGACAACCAATCAGGGTGAAATTGTAATCGATTTGAATGAAAAAGCCGCACCTAAGACAGTCGCCAACTTTTTGCGCTATGCCGATGATGGCAGCTATGCCGGCACACAGTTTCACCGTGTCATTGCCGGATTTATGATCCAAGGTGGTGGTATGGATGCTGAGTTACGCCCTCGCCCAACCTACGAGCCGGTGGTTAACGAGTCGGATAACAAGCTCTCCAACCGTTATGGCAGCATTGCGATGGCCAGAACATCAGATCCTGACTCGGCAACGCGCCAGTTCTTTATCAACGTTAGCAACAACACGATGCTAGATAATGTACCCGGCCGCCCAGGTTATGCTGTATTTGGTGAGGTGGTAAAAGGTATGGACGTTGTTGAGAAAATTGCCGCCGTCAGCACCACCCGTAAAGGCGGTATGGCTGATGTTCCTGAAACACCGATTATCATTGAAAAAGTGAGCGTAACGCGCTAATTCTGTCAGCAGAGCAGGCCAATTGTGATGCTCAGATTTTTTAGCTCTGGTTACTTTTTTCAGAAAGCATTTTCCGAAAGAAAAAGGAGTTATTATGCCGGTCTCTGCTGATACATTTAGTCTGTTGTATGGTGAGGCGCTCGCTAACCAATTACGGTTAATTCTGCTCGGCTGCGCTGAACCGGATAAATTACAGCTATTTTGTGATGATATTCTGCACCACTGGTGGGCAGATAACTACGATGATGACGCGCCGCTGAGTGCCAGTGAACATGCATTCTGGTATGCCATGGCACTGCTGGAGGCAACCCCCCTAATCAGCCTGCGCGGTAACCGCTTCTTACGAACACGGCTGCAAGCTTGCATTGCCACATTAAGTGAGCAAGCTCCACTGCCTTCGGCCATCAGGGGCATTCGCCCCTGATCCACAAAACGGTAAATGGCTCACAACCTCTCTGTATTTAGTACTCAATTTAGTGTTCACTCTGTATTCATTCTGGCATGCATGTAAATGCCAGAAAGCAGGGTCATGCCGCCCTGTAAAATCAGCCGTAAAAAATAAAAACAGGCTCTATCATTTAAATACGCTAAAAACCTTAGCTTTCACTCTTTGGCCCAATAGTGCTAGCCTTTCAGACAAATCATCACTTATAGTCCTGAGCGTCTGCTTTATTGCTAACTATTCGCATTTAGCACTGTTTTGACTGACACAAAGTTAAAGAGAGTACCCTCTGTATGCCATCATCCGCCTCAAGCCTACGAAATATGCTGAAAAGCTATGCCGACATCCGGCTACTCTGGATTTTTCTTCTGGGCTGCGCCAGCGGTTTTCCGTGGGTACTGATTGGCTCAAGCATGAGCGGATGGCTGCAAGATGCGGGGATCTCGCGCTCAACAATCGGTTTTTTTGGCTCAATTTTTGTGGTGTATGCCATTCACTTTATGTGGGCACCACTGATTGACCGCGTAAAGTTACCCTTTCTTCACGCCAGACTCGGGCAGCGCCGCAGCTGGATCTGTCTGATGCAGGTGTTTATTCTGCTGGCGACAGTGGGTATTGCGTTTACAAATCCGGCTAATTCGCTGTTATGGACAGCCGTTCTGGCCTTTACCATTGCCGTGGCATCATCAACACAAGATATCGCCATTGATGCCTACCGGATTGATACCCTGTACCGTGACAAAGCGCTGTTGCCACAAGGCTCTGCTATGGCGGTTATTGGGTGGTGGACTGGCTACTCACTGCCTGGCTATCTGGCATTTAGCTATGCCGATCGCTATGGTTGGCAGCATGTGTATCTGGGAATGGCGGCTATCAGCCTTGTGTGGCTCTGTGGTGTATTGCTGGCCCCTGAGCCAGAAACCGGCCGCGAACACCTGCAAGCAGAAGCCGAACAGCAGTATGCAAAACATCTGCACAACAACCGAATTATCACTTGGCTTGCGGTTACTGTGATTGAGCCTTTTGCCGAATTTTTCCGCCGTAACGGTACCTCAATAGCGCTGTCTATTATCAGTTTTGTCTTCTTGTTTAAAATTGGTGAAGCATTTCTTGGCCGGATGTCGATCACTTTCTATAAAGAGATCGGTTTTAGCAACGAACAGATTGCCCACTATTCAAAACTGATTGGCTGGTTTGCCATGGTAGTCTTTACTTTGATGGGCAGTGCGCTGAATGTTCGGTTTGGTATTGTACGGGGTCTGCTGATTGGCGGCATCGCAATGGCTGGCAGTAACCTGATGTTTGCTTGGATTGCGACTGTCGGCCCGAATGAGCATCTGTTTGCCGCCACTATTATTGTCGATAACTTTACCAGTGCATTCTCATCGGTGGCATTTGTCTCTTTCCTTAGCTGGCTCAGTGGGCGAGCATTTTCGGCCACCCAATATGCGCTGCTTTCATCGCTCGGGAATTTGGGTCGCACCACGCTCTCTTCGTTTAGCGGTGAAATGGTTGACCGCCTGCACGGTAACTGGTCTCTGTTTTTTATCTGCACCTCGCTGATGGTCATCCCCGGTTTATTGCTGCTAATTTATGTGGGTAAACGTTTTTCAGCGTTGACCCGTGATCCTGAATCACAACCAAAACAGCAACCCGAATAAACAAGATGAGGCTCAGTATTAGTCAGCACACAGTACTGACTCATAGCGCTTAAGCTGTACAAAAAATACCGCACGATAAAGTGACTTAAATCACAAATAACGTTATCGATTGCGCAAGCCATCACAAAAATCGCGATGAACATCACTTAAGCCCTTCCCTCTTGCGGGAAGGGCTTTTATTATGTGCGCCGTTTTGCAGCCTAGCTGCAGCCACATTTTTATACCTACGGGTTGTTTAACTGAGGTTCTCATGCGCAAAAGTCTTGCTGGTTTATCTGCTCTCGCTGTTATGGCATCTGTATCTGCTCACGCGGAACCTATTTACAGCTTTGCCAATGTCAGTGCTAACTATCTAGATTGGAGCAGCCGTACTACCGATGAAAGCGGTAAGAAAGACTTTCCGTATTTAGAACTTGAAGGTGGCGCAGGTTACAACTGGGGTGAAGTATACGGTTTTTTTGATCTGGAAAACCCAACTCACAGCTATGACCGTGAAGATGGCCGCAGCCTGCGTATCGCAGCAAAAGGCACTGTACGCTACTACTTAGGTGACAGCGGCTTTAATCTGTATGGTCACTTCTACGATACTCACTCTGATGGTTTTAACGAACAAAACTTCATCTACGGTATCGGCTACAACTTTAATGTCGGCAGCTTCTGGGCAAAACCATTCCTAGCAGCAAACTACACCAACAACACCTTCTTTGATGGTAACAACGGTTATATGTTTGGCTGGGTTGCCGGTTATGACTTCGTGGTTGCCGATCAAAAGTTCAGCATCACCAACTGGAACGAATACGAATTTGCGCGTGATGCCGATTACGGCAACGGTGGTAAAGAGGGCCTAAACGGTGCCGTTGCACTGTGGTGGAATGCAACACCAAGCATCACCACCGGTATTCAGTACCGTTATGCAGACAAAAAGCTAGGCAGTGCTGCATACCAAGATGGTCTGATCTACAGCGTAAAATATAACTTCTGATAGCCCTCTTTTCTGGTCGGGTTTGACAATATAACCGTGCATTGCTGATCAGCAGTGCCTGTTTAATCGTAAAGCGTGAATACTTGACCATAAAAAAGCGCCGCCGATGTGTATTTCACCGGCGGCGCTTTTTTTTATCTTTACCGTATTATCGGTAATTAATCACGGAAGTTATTAAACTGGAACGGCTGCCCCAGTTCAGATGCCCGGATCAGTGCCATTACCGCTTGCAGATCATCACGGGCTTTTCCGGTTACACGCACCTGCTCGCCTTGAATTTGCGCCTGCACTTTGATCTTGGAATCTTTAATCAATTTGACGATTTTCTTCGCCATCTCGGTTTCAATTCCCTGCTTGAGCTTCACCTCTTTGCTGAAGGTTTTACCGCTGTGCTCACAGGCTTCGGGTTCTTCAAGTGCGCCATTTTGAATATCACGCTTTACCAGCGCACTGCGCAGAATTTCCATCAGTTGCTGAACTTGGAAATCAGACTCAGTTGAGACTTTGATGGTTTGGTTTTTCTCGTTCAACTCAATGCTGGCAGTGACATTACGAAAATCATAACGGCTTTCCAGTGCCTTATTCGCATTATTTACTGCGTTACGGGCTTCCTGAGAATCAATTTCAGAGACAATATCAAAAGAAGGCATGACGGCTCTCTCTACTTAATCAACAACAACTGGCATGATAGCAGAACTGCAGGCAAGGCGGAAAACCATGATGAAAATTACTGTACTCGGTTGTGGCGCTATCGGGCAGCTCTGGATGCTAAAACTGGCCGCCGCAGGCCACTCGGTACAAGGCTGGCTACGCCAGCCACACACAAACTGGCACTGTATGCTGGCCGAAAACTCTCAGTCATATACTGAGAAACTCAATAATTCTTTCTCGGATCACCACCGCCCACCTGCTGTGCCACAGGTTTTTCCGGTCAACCAGAAAGATCATCTGGCACACAGCCAATTGTTACTGGTGACGCTCAAAGCTGGCAGCGTGCAACCGGCACTGCCGACGCTACTTCACACGCTGCCCGCCGATTGCCCAATACTGCTACTACACAACGGTATGGGCAGTGTGCCAGAGGCAATGTATCAGTCAATAAAACAACCCCTTTTACAGGGGATTACCACACATGGTGCGCTGCGCGTCAACCGGCACACCGTACGCCATACAGGTGTAGGAGCAACCCATATTGGTGGAATCAACCCGCGCGGACATATTTACAGCACTACGCTGGCCAACACATTAGATGCGGCCCTGCCTACTGTCAGCGCGCATCAAGATATTCGGCCATTTTTATGGCAAAAGCTGGCCATTAACTGCGCCATCAATCCGCTGACTGCGTTAAAAAACTGTCGTAACGGGACGCTGCGCGCGTTTCCTGATGAGATCCGAACACTGTGCACAGAAGTGGCTACCGTCATGAATGCCCTCGGATTACCCGCAGATACCCATACGCTGTATCAACAAGTGATGCAGGTCATTGATGCAACGGCAGAAAACTACTCCTCTATGCAGCAGGATATTGCCAAAGGCAGAGAGACTGAAATTGCCTTTATTACCGGTTATCTGCTGGAACAAGCCCGTCAATTGAATATTCCCACACCGGCAAACTCGGCGCTGTATCAGGCTATTATGCAGCAGCAAATACAACAGAACGGACAAGATTAGAGATTAGAGATTAGAGATTAGAGATTAGAGATTAGAGATTAGAGAAAATATTATGAGGAAGGAAAACCACCATAAAAAAACAGCACACAGGAAGAAAGCTTCCACTGTGTGCTGTTTTTTTGTATTGCTAGCCTACCATTACGCGCGGCGATATACCTTCACATTCATAAAGCCTTTTTCACGCAGATAGAGCGCCTGCAGTTTGCTCATTACGCCACGATCACAAAACAGTAAATAGGTTTTACTCTGATCCAACGTATCAAACTGGCTGGAAAGCTTATAAAACGGCATTTTTTGTAACTCAACACCGGCAAGAACACCCTCAGCTTTTAACGGGCTCTCTTCCTCTTCTTCCGGGCTGCGAATATCTAAAATCACCTCACCGGCGCTAAAAGCATCAACCGTTTCAACTTCAGGAACTTGCTCTTTAGCCTGCTCTGCAATATCACGGATATCCATGTATTTTGCGTTTTCCACCACATTGTCGAGAATGGCAAAATCAAACTTGCCCTCTTCCTCTTCAATCTTGGTTTTCACGGCTTTTACAGTTGGGCTTTTTGAGATCACACCACAAAACTCAGGCATGGTCTTGGCAAAGTCTTCCGTACCAATTTGGCGAGCCAGCTTGATGATATGCTCTTTGTCATGTGAAATCAGCGGGCGCAAAATTAGCGTATCGGTTACATTATCAATCAGACGCAAATTGGTCAGGGTCTGGCTGGAGACTTGCCCAAGTGCTTCACCGGTCACCAGTGCCTGAATACCAAAACGCTCGGCCACTTTAGAGGCAGCACGCATCATCATGCGCTTGAGGATCACCCCCATCTGGCCATCTTCAACTTTTTCTAGAATCTCACCCACGACAGGTTCAAAGTTGATGGCACAAAAACGCACTTTATGGGATGAGCCAAAACGATTCCACAAATAATGCGAAACCTGTTTAACGCCAATCTCATGGGCAGAACCACCAAGATTAAAGAAACAGTAGTGCACACGGCAGCCACGGCGCATCAGCATATAGCTCGATACCCCTGAGTCAAAACCGCCCGATACTAATGAGAGAACATCCTCTTGCGTACCAATCGGGTAGCCACCAATACCTTCATAACGTGCTTTGACTAAACGCAGCAGGTTATCATCAATTTCAAGACGTACTACCACATCAGGCTGGCTCAGGTTAACCGAGGCCGTTTCAATGTGCTGGTTCAATCCGCCGCCCACATACCGCTCAACTTCCAGCGAATTAAAGCTCTGCTTACCACGACGCTTTGCACGTACGCTGAAGGTTTTTCCTTCCAGCAAAGCACGGTTTGCGGCTAATGTTTTCTCAAAAATATCGTGCAGATCAGTATATTCGCTCTCTTCCACTTCCAGAACATGGTGGATACCGGGTGTTTCCATCAACCCTTCCAGTAAACGTGCATAATTTTCAGCACTATTATCCTTAGAGCGAACTTCAATATGATCCCAGCGCCGGACAACGGCCAGCGTTTCATCCTGCCTTTTCAGTACAGTACGGATGTTGCCAGTCAGAATTTTAATAAAGCGCAGACGGACTGACTCGCTTTTGATCATGATTTCAGGAAACAGCTTAATGATAAATTTCATATTCTTTCAGTAACACATAAGAAGTGAGAGGAGTGCGCGAAGGCGCGGATTATACACAATAGCGTAGTTGCTGTCTCACTATTGAGCCACACTCTCGGTAGCCGTTTCAGCGGGTTTATCCACCAAAGGTATCGGCATTTGTGCTTCTGATAGTTTGAGCGGTGCAGCCTCTGTAGCTTTGCCCTGTAAAATATGAATCTCTACCCGCCGATTTTTCCGGCGATGCTCTTCAGTATCATTAGGGAAACGGTTTTGCGTATCGGCCACGCCGGTAACCTCTACCCGCTGCGAATTGAATGCCGGATTATTTTCCATTTCAATGGCCACTGACGCAGCGCGCTGGGCAGAGAGATCCCATGCCGAACGGAACAATGCAGTATCGACATTGCGATCATCGGTGTGCCCGACAACCAAAATTTTACCCGGTGCATCATTGAGCAAACGGGTGATATCGGCCATCACTGCCCGAAATTTAGGCTGTAAAAATGCAGAGCCGGCAGCAAAAGCCATCCCCTCATTTAAACGGATAATCAATTGCTGTCCGAGCATCTCAAGCTCAATACCACCACTGAGATGATCGCGCTCCACCATCAGTTTTAGACGTTGGTACAGATCTTCGGTCGCCTGACTCTGCGCGGTGCTGTTTTGCTCAACTTGCTGAGTCTCTTCACGCGGAATTTTAGCCCCAGATCGATCAGCATCACCCGGCTGGAAATAGAGCGTTGGCAATGTTACGTCAGCGGTCTGCTGCATAATAGTATTAAGCGGTGTAGGATCAGGACGACCAGGGCGATACTCTTGTGCCACCACGCTAGTGCCTTTGGGGATATCACGCAGATCAATCTGATTTTGCACGCCAAATGCACTACGCATCGAACCTGCTATTTGTTTGTATTTCTCAACATCCATCTCTGAAAATGACAACAGCAGCACAAAAAAACACAACAACAGTGTCATCAAATCTGCAAATGTGGTCATGTAAGCGGGTGAACCTGCTGCTCGGTGTTTTTTTACCGGACGTTCATCCATCACGCAGCCTCATCCATCAGATCGCGCTTTGACTCCTGCAGATAATTTTTCAGTATTGACTCAATCACCCGTGGATTTAACCCGTTCTGAATCGCTACTACACCATCAATGATCAATCGGCGATTCAGCGCCTCTTCATCACGGCGCAACGCCAGCTTATCGGCAATTGGGTTGGCGATCATATTCGCAATCAATGCACCATATAGTGTGGTAATCAGAGCCACGGCCATCGCTGGACCAATCGCTTTAGCATCTGACATATTTGCCAACATCGCCACTAGACCAATTAGCGTACCTATCATGCCCATCGCAGGGGCAACATCCGCCAATGCCCGAAAAATTTGCTCGCCACGCTCGTGACGCTCAAGCGTTAGATTCAGATCTTTAGTCAGTGTTAAGCGCACGGTAGCTGGGTCATGGCCATCCACCAGCATATCTACCGCTTTGCGCATAAATGGGTTCGTGATCTCCATATCCTCAAGTGCCAGAAATCCGCCTTTACGCGCGGCATCGGCCATGGTTGTCAGATCGGTGATCAGATCATCAGGTGATTCTGAACGATAAAAGAAGGCTTTCGTCGCAACTTTGGCCGCCCCCCAAAACTGGCTCAGGGTGAATTTCATCATCACCACAAACAGGCTTCCGCCCACCACAATCAGCACAGAAGGAATATCAACATAAACCATGATATTTCCACCCATGAACATGGCGTAGATGATGAAACCAAAAGATGCCACTAAACCAATGAGTGTTGCCAAATCCACAATACAGCCCTCTGGGAACAGCTTGGAGTTCGGTGTATTCACATGCGCTTTATGATTAATGCGCATGTAAAATCGGCCGTATCCGTATGTTCTCTGCTTTGTTTTTCGTCTGTTATGGATCGCTATCGGCACGTTGCGCAGAAAATTAATCACAAAAGTGAAAAAAAAGCCCTTTTTCGCACAGTTACTTTCCGGCTGATTTGACCAACTGGCAAGGCTGGGGTAACTTTTGCGCCATGACTCCCTAAAATGTTGACATGTTATGGCCAGAGCTGCGAAAAAACCGACCGATTTTGAAGCCACATTAACTGAACTTGAACAGATAGTGACACGTCTTGAATCGGGTGATTTATCACTGGAAGAGGCCTTGTCAGCATTTGAGCGAGGGATCGTGCTGACACGTGAAGGTCAGCAGCGCCTGACACAGGCCGAACAACGCGTACAGATTTTGCTCAGTAACGCGCCAAACGCCGCGTTAACCCCTTTTTCGGCTGACAGTGAGTCATGAGCGTGCCCTATTCCGAACTGTTAATTTTATACCGAGAGCGAATTGACCATATTTTAAGCCAGCATCTGGATACCCTGCCGTTTCAGGATCATGCCATTGTGCAGGCGATGCGCCACGGAACACTGCTGGGCGGTAAACGCCTGCGCCCTTTTTTGGTCTACGCCACCGGAACGCTGTTTGATATTCCGCTCAGTGAGCTTGATGCTCCGGCGGCCGCCGTTGAATGTATTCACGCCTATTCGCTGATCCACGATGATCTGCCGGCTATGGATGATGATGATTTACGGCGCGGACAGCCCACCTGCCATATCCGTTACGGTGAAGCCAATGCAATTTTGGCCGGTGATGCTCTGCAAACGCTGGCTTTTACTATACTTGCAGAAGCCGACAGCAAAAACAGTGCCGAGGCATTTGCAATACGTTTAGCGCAGGTGCGTGAGCTGGCCAGTGCCAGCGGTGTCAACGGTATGTGTGGCGGGCAGGCTCTTGATCTGGCCGCAGAAGGCCAAGTCTGTACCCTGTCGCAGCTTGAGCAGATCCACAATCATAAAACCGGTGCACTCATTCGCAGTGCAATCCGTTTAGGGGCGCTGGCCGCCGGTTCGCGCGGCTATGCAGCACTGCCAGCACTTGATCGCTACGCCAATGCCATCGGGCTGGCGTTTCAAGTGCAAGATGACATTTTAGATGTTATCGGTGATACCCATGTGATAGGAAAACGTCAGGGCG
>NZ_JBOFRH010000411.1:0-1080 GCF_051650925.1 Plesiomonas sp. | reverse complement strand
ATACTTCGACACAGGTGGCCAATCTGACCTTGCGTGAGGCTGATATTGCAATCCGCTCGGTGAAACCAACCAATCCCGATCTGATCATTCGTAAACTGGCCTCTTGGCCGATAGGCTTGTATGCCTCGGCCGAGTATTTGGCCCGTCAAGGAATGCCTGAGCAAGGCAATGGTTTTGCTGGCCATTCGCTGGTGGTTTACGAGCCACATTGGCAGAATTCTCGCACGCTAACGATGCTTGATGAACCGGCGGATGGGGCGAAAATTGCCGCTGGCGTTAATACCAGCTTAATGCTGCGTCACGCGCTGATGACGGGATTGGGGCTAGGTGAAATTGCGGTACCGCTGGCTGAGCAAGTCGGCTTGGTGCGTGTTTGGCCAGAAAGGCAGTTACAAAAGCCTTATGAGGTGTGGTTAGTGATGCATCGTGATGTGCAGCATGCCGCGCGGGTTCGGGCGGTCATTAAGGCCATTGAAGTATCATTTGCGGCTATGTTCTAAACGCCGTCATGGTTTGTATTTAATGAGGCGCTTAGTGCAGTTAAAAGGTGACTCTACATGGCATCACTACATGATAGTAATAATGATGAGAGTCGCCTTATTAACGTTCTTAGTGTGTGTGCCATCAACAAGAAGTCAGGGCGTCAAATTATCCCGTGAGCCACGAGGCTTATTTTTTGGCCGCGACGGTATTGAGTTTGGCTTGATGCACTTTTTTATGCGTGGCGGTTTTGTGGTGTTTTACCACCGCGCTGTGATGCGTCGTATGGGCTGGCGCTTTTTCTGGCATTTTCTCTGAGCCAGTTGCGGCAAAGCTCATGGCGGAAGACAGACTAAATACGGCGGCAACGGCGGTTAAGTAAATCTTTTTCATCTTTGAAGCCTTATGCGAAATATTATTGTTAAATAAAACTGCTCTTCTTACGTCTTCTTGCGAGGTTGCGAACACGGCGATCGCTCGGTGTTGGCAACGGCGAGAATGTATGCGCTCGGTTGCTTAGCTGCACGCGAATATTGATGTCGGACTGTAACCCTGCATGTCGATATTTGACTGATAATGGCTCGCATTTTTGGATTTATG
>NZ_JBOFRH010000410.1:0-2010 GCF_051650925.1 Plesiomonas sp. | reverse complement strand
TGCTGTATAGCCAAATGCCGCTGTCGTTGAACTTCTTTGCCATTCACAACACCGTGCATAGTCTGTTCGGTATTGCCGTTGAGCCTGAGCAGTTCCAGTCACTGAACCCATTTTGGATCATGGCGGCCAGCCCAATCTTAGCCATCATTTATCACCGCTTAGGCGATAAATTACCGATGCCACACAAATTCGCTATCGGTATGATTTTGTGCTCCGGTGCATTCCTGATCCTGTACATGAGTACTCTGTACGCCAATGCTGCCGGTCTGGTTTCCGCCAACTGGCTGGTACTGAGCTACTTGCTACAAAGTGTCGGTGAATTGCTGATTTCCGGCTTAGGCTTGGCGATGGTGGCACAATTGGTTCCACAGCGTCTGATGGGCTTTATCATGGGGGCATGGTTCCTGACTTCAGCGGGTGCATCGGTCATTGCCGGTTATGTGGCGAGCCTGACTGCCACTCCGGGTGAAGTGAAAGATCCACTGGTGTCACTGCATGTTTACGGCCATGTGTTCTTGCAAATCGGTATTGTCACCGCGGTCATTGCTGTACTAATGGTGCTCACTGCGCCGCGACTGAACCGCATGACTCACAGCACCGCCGAGGAAGTCAAAGCCGCCTAAGATGTAGGTAAACGCTTCTCGACTTTATCCTTTCGAGTCTTTTTATGACGAGCGCGGTTCTGATAAGGAAACGGCGGATAAGCGAAAGGATAGAGACAAGCGACCACAACAAAACGCCGGTATTTTTACCGGCGTTTTTTATCGCTATGACTCTCATCCATATGCACTCACCTAGAATCTCGGAGGATGAGTAAAAAGTAAGGCATTATTGATGTGATAAAGAGGCGATATAAAAGAAGCTAGTCTTCAACCGGAATACGGCGAAACATCAGCAACAACACCAGCATCATCACGAGCAGCGCCACTTTCAGCCACCAGTATGTCACCAGCCAAATACTGGCCGCAAAACTAACGATAATAAATAAGATCGCCCGTTGTTTCGCCTTACGGGGAATACTGCGCCGCACATGCCACTGCTGCAATAAGGTCGCAAACGGCGAGTGGTACATCAACCAGTCATGCCAACGCGGGGATGAACGCGCAAAACAAAAACACGCTAGCAATAAAAACGGTGTCGTCGGCAGTAAAGGCAGCACCACGCCCAACGCCCCTAATACTATCGCCAGCCAACCGACAATCAAATACACCCAGCGCACAGGCTCTCCTGTGTGGTCAATACACTCATAGAGCTCTTACATCGCACCGCCAGCCGTTTATGACAGCACCTTCATCCATGCCAACCAAGCGGGCAGCATAGTGGCTAAAAACAGCAGCAAAAAGACCACAACATATAATGCATTGAGTGGATCTTTAAATTCGGAACCCATACACCTGCCCTCTCTGACCTTGATTGGTTTATTCGGTGAACGTTGCTAAATGAGTGACTAAATCAAGTGATAGCCAATATCACGCGTTCTGCGCGCTTTTGGGAATAGAACAGCCAATAGAACAACCGCGTGCAAACATGGGTGGCTCACCCTATCCACAAGAGCACGTTAGTATTCTCTATAAGCATAAGCCGAATTAGCTCGGTACGCGTGCCTTAGCCGCGTGATATTGCAACGCCATATTGCCGCACGTCTCTTGAAATGGTCGCCCAGCTATAGCCACGAAGCTGAATCGCACTGCTTCTGTCAGAGGATTGTACGGAGCCGCCACCGAATAACAACCGACAAAGCGTAAGGTTATTCGCACGCCACAACGTAGATATTGAGGCCGTTTACCACCGGCAGAAAAGCATCGTAAGGAAGGGGCAGCGAGAAAAGCAGTAGTACAACGCATCGGGCGTCGGAAAAGTAAGCAAAAGATGGGAAGATAAGCTCAGCAGCAGACATAAAAAAACCGGTGCAAGCACCGGTTTTTTACAGACGGGTATAACTTCAAATTAGAAGTATACGCGGAAGCCCAGACCGATACGGTCGTCGTTCTTCACGTCAGTAGTTGGCTT